>DATMVL010000284.1:0-3419 GCA_035563175.1 Rhodoglobus sp.
GACGGACTCGCCGGCCTTCCGGTGAAGGTCGTCTGGAAGCCGGTGCTGAAAGACTCAGACAGCATCCGTCGCCTCGCGCTCGAGGTCAACGCCCGTGACGACGTGATCGGCGTCATCGCCTGGATGCATACCTTCAGCCCCGCGAAGATGTGGATCGGCGGGCTCGACGCGCTCGACAAGCCGCTGCTGCACCTCCACACGCAGGCGAACGTCGCACTGCCGTGGGACGAGATCGACTTCGACTTCATGAACCTCAACCAGGCCGCGCACGGCGACCGGGAGTTCGGGTACATCCAGACGCGGCTGAACGTCGCGCGCAAGACCGTCGTCGGCCACGTGTCGAATCCGGCGGTGCTCGGGCAGGTCGAGACCTGGCAGCGCGCCGCCGCGGGCTGGGCCGCCGCCCGCACGATGAAGCTCGCGCGCTTCGGCGACAACATGCGCTACGTCGCCGTCACCGAGGGCGACAAGACCGAGGCGGAGCTGCGATTCGGCGTGCAGGTCAACACCTGGGGCGTCAACGAGCTGGCGGATGCCGTGGCGGCTGCGAAGGATTCCGACGTCGACGACCTGGTCGCCGTCTACCTCGACGCCTACGACGTGGCCGAGGAGCTGCGCCCCGGCGGCGACCGGCACGCCTCCCTGCGCGATGGAGCAGCGATCGAGCTGGGGCTGCGCTCCTTCCTCGAGGCCGGTGGATTCTCGGCCTTCACCACCTCGTTCGAAGACCTCGGGGCGCTCAAGCAGCTGCCCGGGCTCGCCGTGCAGCGCCTCATGGCCGAGGGCTACGGATTCGGCGCGGAGGGCGACTGGAAGACTGCGATCCTGGTGCGGGTCGCGAACGTCATGGGCACCGGGCTGCCGGGTGGCGCATCCCTCATGGAGGACTACACCTACGACCTCACCCCCGGGCGTGAGCGCATCCTCGGCGCCCACATGCTGGAGGTCAGCCCGTCGCTCACCACCGCCAAGCCGCGCCTCGAGGTGCACCCGCTCGGCATCGGCGGCAAGGACGACCCGGTGCGCCTCGTCTTCACCGCCGACCCGGGCCCGGCCGTCGTCGTCGCGATGAGCGACATGCGCGACCGGTTCCGGCTGGTCGCGAACGTCGTCGAGAACGTGACGGCGCCCGACCTGCCGAAGCTGCCCGTGGGCCGTGCCGTCTGGATCCCGCAGCCCGACTTCGCCACCTCGGCGGCGTGCTGGCTGACCGCGGGAGCCGCACACCACACAGTGATGTCGACCGCCGTCGGCGTGGACGTGTTCCGCGACTTCGCCGACATGGCCCGCACCGAGCTGTTGGTCATCGACGAGGGCACCACCGTGCGCGGCTTCCAGCAGGAGGTGCGCTGGAACGCGGCGTACTACCGGCTGGCGCAGGGCATCTAGGCCGATACTGAGGGGATGGCCCCGCCCGAGGAGAAGATCTGCGCCTCGTGCGGGCGGCGTTTCGCGTGGCGTTCCAAGTGGGCGGCGAACTGGGATGAGGTGCGCTACTGCTCGGCGTCCTGCCGTCGGCACTCGGTGTCGCGCCGCGACCGCGAACTGGAGCAGGTCATCCTGTCGCTGCTGAACGACCGTGCCGCCGGCGCCACGATCTGCCCGTCCGAGGCGGCACGGGCCGTCGGCGGGGAGCAGTGGCGCGACCGCATGGAGGATGCCCGCCGCGCGGCCCGGCGCCTCGTCGCCGACGGGCAGGTGCAGATCACGCAGCGCGGCTCGGTCGTCGACCCCTCGACCGCGCGCGGGCCCATCCGCATCCGCCGCGTCAGGCATGGTTGACGCATGAGCTTTCCCAGCCCGACCGCCATCCGTGCCGAGCTCGACCAGGTCAGCGAGCACTGGACCCCGCGGGTCATCGGCCGCGTGAACGACCAGTACGTGAAGGTGGCGAAGCTCCTCGGCGAGCTGGTGTGGCACGCGCACGACGAAGAGGACGAGCTGTTCCTCGTCGTCTCGGGCGACCTGCGCATCCAACTCGAGGGCGACGAGGAGGTGCGCATCGGGCCCGGAGAGTTCTTCGTGGTGCCACGCGGCGTGCGCCACAACCCGGTCGCCGAGCAGGAGGTCGAGATCGTGCTCATCGAGACCGTCACCACGGCCCACACGGGCGATGTCGTCGTCGAGGGCACCGTGCCGATCGAGCGGCAGGTCGGCGCGTTCGGCTGAGCCGCGGATGCGGCTGCGCTGCGGTGCGGCCGCCCCACGCACCGGTCGATCGCGGCGCACGCCTTCGCGCCAGAGAAGTGGTTCCGCGCCACTTTGAAGCGGCGCGGATGCACATTGATGGCGCGCATCCGTGCGGGGCACGCACCGGTCGAGCGCGGCGCATGCCTTCGCGCCAGAAAAGGTGGTTCCGCGCCACAGAGAAGTGGCGCGGATGCACATTACTGGCGCGCACCGTGCACGGCGGGCTCGCCGCCCTACTCGAGCAGCTTGCCCGCCAGCGACAGCTCGCGCTCCATGAGGGCGGCGATCTCGTCCGGCACGGGCGGGATCTCCTCGCGCACCACACCGGTCGACGGCGACCACACCAGGTTCACCTGCAGCTGCGGGTCGAGCTCGGGGTAGTCGCTGCGGTTGTGGGCGCCGCGGGTCTCGCGTCGCTCGAGCGCCGCCTCCATGGTCGCGCGGGCCGCGAGGGCCGACGACTTGAGGTCGAACGCGTGCGCGAGATCCTGGAAGCCTGCGATGTCCGGGTGGATGCCGACGTCGGCGATGCGGGCCTCGATCGCGTCCAGCTCGGCGAGTCCCGCTCGCAATCCCGCCTCATCCCGGACGACGCCGGCGTGCTCGGTCATGGTGTTGCGGATGGCGCGCTGGAGCGCGCGCACGTTCTCGGGCCCCTCGGCGGCGAGCAGGGAGTCGACCTCGGCCCGCGCCTCCGCGACCGCGGCAGACGACCGGCGCTGGGCATCGAGCCCGGCCGAATGCGCGATGGCGGCCTGGCCGACGATGCGGCCGAACACGAGCAGCTCGATGAGCGAGTTGCCGCCGAGCCGGTTCGCGCCGTGCAGACCGCTCGACGCCTCGCCGATCGCGTAGAGCCCCTCGACATCGGTGCCGTGGTCGTCGGGCCGCACCCAGACGCCGCCCATCGAGTAGTGCGCGGTCGGCGCGATCTCGATCGGCTCCTTGGTGATGTCGAGCATCTGCAGCTCGAGCATCGTCTGGTAGACGCGGGGCAGGCGGCTCATGATCGTCTCGCGCGGCAGGTGGGACACGTCGAGCCAGACGCCGCCCTTCTCGGTGCCGCGGCCCTCCTTGATCTCGGTGTACGCGGCCAGGGCGACGCGGTCGCGGGTGGAGAGCTCCATGCGCTCGGGGTCGTAGCGCTGCATGAACCGCTCGCCGAGCGCGTTGGTGAGGATGCCGCCCTCGCCGCGGGCCGCCTCGGAGATGAGGGTGCCGGCCGCGTT
>DATMVL010000285.1:0-9863 GCA_035563175.1 Rhodoglobus sp.
CCGACGCCAGGGCGGGCGTGGCCGACGGCGTCTTCACCGCCGACCGGGCGGCGAGGATGTCGGGCCCCGACCGCGTGCGGGTCGTGCCGCCCGGCGGGTCGGCCGCGTTCCTCGCGCCCCTGCCGATCGGGCTGCTCGACGATCCGCAACTGGTCACCCTGCTGCGGCGACTGGGCATCCTCGACCTCGGCGCCTTCGCCGCGCTGCCCGCCCCCGACGTGCGGACCCGGTTCGGCGAGGACGGCGCGCGGCTGCACGCCCTCGCATCCGGGCGCGACTCCTGGCCGCTGTCGCCGCGCATCCCGCCGGCGGACCTCGCCGAGACGGTCGACTTCGAACCGCCGCTCGACCGCGTCGACCAGGTCGCGTTCGGCGTACGCCAGGCGGCTGAGTCGTTCGTCGACCGGCTGGTCGCGGCGCGGCTGGTGGCGACGGCGATCCGGGTGGTGTTCGACTCCGACCGCGGCGAGCGGGCCGAGCGGGTGTGGCAGCATCCGCGGTCGTTCGCGCCCGTCGACGTGGTCGACCGGGTCAGATGGCAGCTGCAGGGCGCGCAGCAGGATGTGGGGCTGCGCTCCGGCATCACTCGGGTGCGCATCGCCCCCGAGGCGGTCGACGCCATCGGCCACCACGAGGGCGGGCTCTGGGGTGCTGGCCCGGACGAGCGCATCCACCACGGCCTCTCTCGAGTGCAGAGCATGCTCGGGCACGGTGCCGTGCTGATGCCGTCGGTGACCGGCGGCCGCACCCTCGCCGACCGGCAGCAGCTGGTGGCCTGGGGCGACCGGCCGGTCGAGACCCGTCCCGCCGACCGGCCGTGGCCCGGCGCGCTGCCGGCACCGCTGCCGGGCACCGTGTTCTCGCCCCGGAGGGCGGTGCACGTGCTCGACGGCGACGGGCAGACCGTGACGGTGACCGAGCGCGGCGCCGTCTCGGCCCGGCCGGCGACCTTCTCGGCCGATGGGCGCGAGATCCGCCGCATCACCGCATGGGCCGGACCCTGGCCGCTCGACGAGCGCTGGTGGTCCGAGGACGGGCGCAGCTCGTGGCGGTTCCAGGCCGTCGACGGATCCGGATGCGCGTGGCTGCTCGCCCTCGACCCCGGCGGCTGGTGGGCCGAGGCGAGGTACGACTGATGGGATGGTCCAACCCGCCGGTCCCCTGGTCCGAGTTCGAGCGCAAGCTCACCGACACCACCCGGCCCGGCCGCAGCGCCCCGCTGAACGGCGACGGCGGCGACACCCCGGCGTGGTCGCAGAAGCGCGAGGCATACCAGGCGCCCCCGATCGAGCGCCCGGACGCGGTGGTGCCATATGCGGAGCTGCACGCCCATTCCACCTTCAGCTTCCTCGACGGGGCGAGCATGCCCGAGGCGCTCATGGAGGAGGCGGCGCGGCTCGGCCTCACCGCCCTGGCGCTCACCGATCACGACGGCCTGTACGGCATCGCCCGCATGGCCGAGGCCGCCTCAGCAGCCGAGCACTGGCCGGCGACCGTGTTCGGCGCCGAGCTGTCGCTCGAGCTCACCGCGCCGCAGAACGGCGAAGCCGACCCCGAGGGCAGCCACCTGCTCGTGCTCGCCAAGCAGCAGGAGGGCTACCACCGGCTCGCCGCCGCGCTCACCGCCGCACAGCTGGCCGGCAAGGAGAAGGGCCGCCCGGTCTACGACCTCGACGAGCTCGCCGAGCGGGCCGGCGGGCATTGGATCGTGCTGACCGGATGCCGCAAGGGCTCCGTGCGCCAGGCCCTGGCCGGTGATCGAGCGGAGTCGAGATCCGCCGCCGCTGCCGAGCTCGACCACCTCGTCGAGCTCTTCGGCCGGGAGAACGTCGTCGTGGAGCTCTATGACCACGGCGACCCGCTCGCGGATGCGCACAACGACGCGCTCTACGCGCTGGCGCTGCAGCGCGGCCTGCGCGCGGTCGCCACCGGCAACGTCCACTACGCGACGCCCGCGCAGCATCCCGTCGCCACCGCGCTGGCGGCCGTGCGGGCCCGCCGCAGCCTCGACGAGCTGGACGGCTGGCTGCCCGCGGCCGGCGGCGCGTTCCTGCGCAGCGGCGCCGAGATGGCGGCCCGGTTCGCCCGTTACCCGGGCGCGGTCGAGACCACGCTCGAGATCGCCGCCGAGTGCGCGTTCGAGCTGCGCAGCGCCAAGCCCGCCCTGCCGGACCAGGACGTTCCCGAGGGGCACACCCCGATGAGCTGGCTGCGCGAGCTGACCTGGCAGGGCGTCGTCACCCGCGGCATGGAGCTCGACGACGCCAAGCGGCAGCGCATCGAACGCGAGCTCGACGTGATCGAGGAGAAGGGCTTCGCCGGCTACTTCCTCATCGTGTGGGACATCGTGCGCGAGGCGCGCGAACGTGGCATCCTCTGCCAGGGCCGCGGCAGCGCCGCGAACTCGGCGGTCTGCTTCCTGCTGCACATCACCGCGATCGACTCCATCTACTACCGGCTGCCGTTCGAGCGGTTCATCTCGGCGATGCGCGAGGAGGAGCCCGACATCGACGTCGACTTCGACTCCGGGCGCCGTGAGGAGATCATCCAGTACGTCTTCGACAAGTACGGCCGCGAGCGGGCCGCGCAGGTGTGCAACGTCATCCAGTACCGGCCGAAGGCGGCCGTGCGCGACATGGCGAAGGCGCTCGGGCACAGCGTCGGGCAGCAGGACGCGTGGTCGAAGCAGGTCGAGCGCTGGGGTGCCGTGCTCGTGAGCGAGGACCACGACATCCCGCTGCCGGTCGTCGACCTCGCCCAGCAGGTGGCGAAGTTCCCGCGGCACCTGGGCATCCACTCCGGCGGCATGGTGCTGACCAAGCGCCCGGTCGGCGAGGTGGTGCCGATCGAGCACGCCCGGATGCCCGACCGCACCGTCGTGCAATGGGACAAGGACGACTGCGCCTGGATGGGCCTGGTCAAGTTCGACCTGCTGGGCCTCGGCATGCTCGCCGCGATGCAGTACGCGTTCGACTTGGTGCGCGACACGCTCGGCGAGTCGTGGGAGCTCGGCACCATCCCGAAGGAGGAGCCGGGCGTCTACGACCAGCTGTGCCGGGCGGATGCGGTGGGCGTCTTCCAGGTGGAGTCCCGCGCCCAGCTGGGCCTGCTCCCCCGCCTGCAGCCGCGTGAGTTCTACCACCTGGTCGTGGAGATCGCGCTGGTGCGCCCCGGACCGATCCAGGGCGGCGCGGTGCACCCGTACGTACGCCGCAAGCTCGGGCAGGAGCCCATCACCTACCTGCACCCGAAGCTGCTCGACCCGCTCGAGCGCACCCTCGGCGTGCCGATCTTCCAGGAGCAGCTCATGGCGATCGCGGTCGCCGTCGGCGGCTGCACACCCGACGACGCCGACCTGCTGCGCCGGGCGATGGGCTCCAAGCGCGGCATCGAGAAGATCGAGTCGCTCAAGCGCAAGCTCTACGAGGGCATGGCCGGCAACGGCATCCACGGCGAGGACGCCGACCGCATCTACGGCGCCATCGAGGCGTTCGCGGGGTTCGGCTTCGCCGAGAGCCACGCCCTGAGCTTCGGGCTGCTGGTCTATGCGAGCGCCTGGATGCGGCTGCACTACCCGGGCGCCTTCCTCGCCGCGCTGCTGCGTGCCCAGCCGATGGGCTTCTACTCGCCGCAGAGCCTGGTGGCGGATGCCCGCCGGCATGGCGTGCAGGTGCTGCGGCCGGACATCAACCGCTCCGGCGCGTACGCGGGGCTCGAGGAGCTCGGTGGTCGAGCGCAGCCGAGACCCGCTGACGCGACCGCCGGGTCTCGGCTTCGCTCGACCACCGGGTCGGACTCCTGCCTCGATCAGCATCAGCCGCCGGTCGGCGAGTTCGACCGCACCGCGCACTTCGACACCGACGACCACCGCCGCGACGGCGCGTTCGCCGTGCGGCTCGGTCTCGACGAGGTCACCGGCATCGGCGAGAAGGTCGCGCTGGCCATCGTCGCCGCGCGGCAGGAGGGCGGCTCCTTCCGCGACATGCACGACCTGGTGCGCCGCACCGGCCTGACCACCGCGCAGCTCGAGTCGCTCGCCGCCGCCGGTGCGTTCGACGGCTTCGGCCTCGGCCGGCGTGAGGCGATGTGGAACGCCGGCAACGCCGCCCAGGACCGGCCCGAGTTCCTGCCCGGCACCATCGTGGCCGTGCAGCCGCCGCTGTTCGGGATGCCCTCCGCCGTCGACGAGCTGATGAGCGACCTGTGGGCCACCGGGCTGTCGCCCGACAGCCACCCGATGGCGCATCTGCGCGCCACGCTGCGGGAGCAGGGCATCCTGTCGGTCGCCGACCTGCAGACCGCCGAGCCCGGGCGCCGGGTGCGGGTCGCGGGCGTGGTCACCCACCGGCAGCGCCCGGCCACCGCGAGCGGCATCACCTTCCTCAACGTCGAGGACGAGACCGGGATGGCCAACATCATCTGCAGCGTCGGCGTGTGGGGGCGGCACCGGCGGGTGCTGCGCGACTCCCCCGCGCTGGTGATCCGCGGCATCCTCGAGCGGTCGGATGAGGGGGTCACCAACGTGGTCGCGGACGACGTCGAGGTGCTCTCCATGGCCCCCAGAACACGATCACGGGATTTCCACTAGATGACGAAATCGTCACAGACCACCCCGAAGTCGCTCAAACCCACTAGCCTTGCACCACCGCGGGTCCGTTTTGACCCGTGGACGAACAAACGCTCCTAGGAGGAGTAAGCATGGCAACAGGTACCGTCAAGTGGTTCAACGCGGAGAAGGGTTACGGGTTCATCTCCCCGGACGACGGTAGCGCCGACGTGTTCGCCCACTTCTCCGCCATTCAGTCGAACGGCTACCGTTCGCTCGAAGAGGCACAGAAGGTGGAGTTCGACGTCACGCAGGGCCCCAAGGGCCCGCAGGCGGAGAACATCCGCCCGCTCTGATCTTCGGATCCTCAGAACGCCCCGGCAGCGATGCTGGGGCGTTCCCCGTTTAACCCCGCCTGCGGTCAGTCGCGCACGGCGACGTTGTCGCTGATGGCCCGCCACCCGTCGCGCTCGACCTGCGGGGCCGGCACCAGCCGGAACTCGAGCCCGTCGGGCCCGGATGCGGTGACTCCGTCGCCGCCGCACGCCATGAACGAGTCCTGCCCGTCGGCGACGACCAGGCAGGGGGCGAAGTCCTTCTCCCGGGCCAGATAGATGTCCGCGCCGTCGTACTCGACCTCGAACCTGATCTCCGGGTCGGTGAACTGCTCGTCGATCATGCCCCGCACCTCGTCCGGCGGGCGGTCGCGCTGCGTCGCCTCGCGCTGGAACGACGGATACGAGTCGTCCCACGCGCACCCGCTCAGCGCCACCAGCACCATCGCCGAGACGAGCATCCGTCGCATGTCCGGAGCCTAGCTGCGCAGACCCTTCCGCAGGTAGTCGATCCGCGCCTGCAGCTGCGTCACCGACGCCTGAGCGACCGGCGGCCCGCCGCACGCCCGCCGCAACTCCGCGTGGATCAGTCCGTGCGGCTCCCCCGACACCTTCGCGCGCATCCCCACGAGCGAGTGCAGCAGACTGCGCTGCTCCTTGAGGGTGCGGTACAGCGGCTTCGCCTCGTCGGGCGTCGCCGCCGTGCGCGTCGGCTGCCGCCGCGCCTGCCGCTGCTGACGTTGCCGCAGCAGCTCGCGCACCTGGTCGGGCTCGAGGATGCCAGGCAACCCCAGGAAGTCGAGCTCCTCGTCGCTGCCCGCCTCCGCCGCGAAGCCGTACTCGTCGCCCTCGTACAGCACCTTGTCGAAGTTCGCCTCGGACTCGATGGCGACCCATTCGCCGTCGTCCATGAGCTCGTCGCTCGCGGAGTCCGAGCGCTCCGCGTCTTCCAGCAGGCCGTCGTCGAGCAGCTGATCCTCGGGCTTTGGGCGGTCGAGGGCGTGGTCGCGTTCGAGTTCCAGTTGGGATGCCAGCGCGAGCAGCGGCGGGACGGTCGGCAGGAAGATCGAGGCGGTCTCGCCGCGCCGCCGTGCCCGCACGAAGCGCCCGACCGCCTGCGCGAAGTACAGCGGCGTCGACGCGGAGGTGGCGTACACGCCCACGGCCAGCCGCGGCACGTCGACGCCCTCCGACACCATGCGCACCGCCACCATCCAGCGGCTGTCGTTCTGCGCGAACTGCTCGATGCGTGCCGACGAGGCCTTCTCGTCGGAGAGCACGATCGTGGCCTCCTGCCCGGTGATCGATCTCAACAGGCCGGCGTAGGCGCGCGCGGCGAGCTGGTCGGTGGCGATCACGAGCCCGCCGGCGTCCGGCACCGAATGCCGCACCTCCGTCAGCCGGCGGTCGGCGGCGCGCAGCACGGCGGGCATCCATTCGCCACCGGGGTCCAGCGCCGTGCGCCAGGCCTGCGCGGTGACGTCCTTGGTGTCGGGCTCGCCGAGCCGGGCCTCCATCTCGTCGCCCATGCGGGTGCGCCAGCGCATCTTGCCGGCGTACGCCATGAACATCACCGGGCGCACGACGCCGTCGGCCAACGCGCGGCCGTAGCCGTAGTTGTAGTCCGTGACGGAGGTGCGGATGCCCTGCTCGTCCGGCGCGTAGGTGACGAACGGGATGGCCGCCGTGTCGGACCGGAACGGGGTGCCGCTGAGTGAGAGCCGCCGGGTCGCGGGCTCGAACGCCTCGCGGATCGCGTCACCCCAGCTCAGGGCGTCGCCGCCGTGGTGCACCTCATCGAGGATGACGAGGGTGCGGCCCGACTCGGTGATCTGCCGGTGCAGGGATGCCTTGACCGCGACCTGCGCGTAGGTCACCGCCATGCCGTGGTAGCGCCGGCCGCCCCACGCGGAGCCGTTCGCGTAGTTCGGGTCGAGCCGCAGCCCCACCCGGTGCGCCGCGTCGGCCCACTGCCGCTTCAAGTGCTCGGTGGGAGCGACGACGGTGACGCGATCGACGGTCCGCCTGGCGATGAGCTCGACCGCGAGCCGAAGCGCGAAGGTCGTCTTGCCGGCGCCCGGCGTTGCCGCCGCGAGAAAGTCGCGGGGCTCGCGTTCGAAGTACGCGTCGAGGGCTTCGGCCTGCCAGGCGCGCAGTTTCGCGACGGTGCCGCGGGCGGCGCGCTCGGGGTAGGCGGGCGACAGATGCTCGGCAGCGAAGGTGCCCACGGTGGGGGCGGGGAATGCGCTGCTCACTTGATGGAAGTCTAGTCCCGCTGGCCCATGCGCGGCCGGTCGTGCTTCTGCGAGCCGAGCAGCCGCGCCGGGCGCAGCGCGTCCCGGCCGAAGCGCTCGACCGCGGCATCCACCGTCTGCTCCGCGTCCCGCCAGCCGTCGGACTCGTCCCACAGCCCCACCGGCACGCCGGCGGCGTCGACGAGCTGCTCGGCGCGCACCCCGACGAGGCGGATCGCGGCGTCGAGGCGGCCGGACTGCTCGTACAGCTCCCTGGCGGTGTCGTAGATGACCCGGCCGAGGTCGGTGGGGTCGGGGATGGTGCGTGAGCGGGTGATGGTGCTGAAGTCGTGCATCCGCAGCTTGAGCGCGACGGTGCGGCTCATCATCCCGGCCTTCCGCAGCCGCGCCGCGACCATGGTCGACAGCCGCAGCAGCTCGCGCCGGACGATCGCGGGATCGGTGACGTCGTGCTCGAACGTCTCCTCGTGGCCGATCGACTTCTCATCCGGCCGGTCGCTGACCGAGCGCGGGTCCCGGCCCCACGAGAGGTCGTGCAGGCGCCGGGATGCGGCGTCGCCGACGACCTGCCGCAGCGAGTCGACGGGAGCGGCGGCCAGGTCGCCGATGGTGCGGTAGCCGCGGGCGAGCAGCAGCTCCTCCGTCTTCGCACCGACGCCCCAGAGCTTGTTGATGGGCAGCGGATGCAGGAAGCCGGTCGTGCGCTCCGCCGGCACGACGAGCAGCCCATCCGGCTTCGACAGCCCGCTCGCGACCTTGGCGACGAACTTGGTCGACGCCGCCCCCACCGACACGACGAGGCCGGTCTCGGAGCGCACCCGCGCACGCAGCAGCGACGCGACCTGCATCGGGCTGCCGTACACCGTGCGGGCACCGGCGACGTCGAGGAAGGCCTCGTCGATGCCGAGCTTCTCGACCCGAGGGGTGAGCTGCTCGAAGATGCCCATGACGAGCTTCGAGTAGTGCGTGTAGCGGTGGTAGTGGGGCTCCAGCACGATCGCCTGCGGGCACCGTCGCAGCGCCACCGACATCGGCAGCGCCGAGTTGACCCCGAACCTGCGTGCCTCGTAGGTGGCGGCCGTGACGATGGACCGGGCCGACGGATGCCCGACGATCACGGGCTTGCCGACCAGCTCCGGGTGGTCCAGCAGCTCCACCGAGGCGAAGAACGCGTCGAGGTCGGCGTGCAGGATGGTGGCCGTGCTGTCGTCGACATCGCCGGCGGTCACCTGCCGCTCGCTGCCGTCCTGCTTGCCCACCCCGTCATCCTGCCACCGGCGGACGACAGGGCGCGGTGACCGCGACATGCCGAAGGGGCGATGCGCCGTAGCGCACCGCCCCTCCGAGATCAGAACCGCGGACTAGGCCCGACGGCTCGAGCCGCGCGTGACGAGGCCGTAGATCAGCAGCACGATGATGGCGCCGCCGATGGCCAGGAGCCAGGTCTGGAGCGACCAGAAGTCCTCCAGGCCCACGTTGAACAGCACGCTGCCGAGGAAGCCACCGAGCAGCGCTCCGACGACACCCAGGATGAGGGTGACGATCCATCCGCCGCCCTGCCGGCCCGGAAGAATGAGCTTGGCGATGGCGCCGGCGAGCAGACCGAGAACGATCCAGCCGAGAATTCCCATGATTTGCGACCTCCCAGAGGGTCATACGTTGTGGCCACGGGTTGAGGCCTCCACCAGGTTCCCGCGAATGGGGGGTGGGGGGTACCCCCTTGCGAGCGCCTCTCACGCGGTGGTAACTGAGTGCAAGCTGAAAACGAGGGATACTGGAATCGTGACCCAGCAACATCCGTGGAGCCGTTATGTCGCCATCGGCGATTCCTTCACCGAGGGCATCGGCGACCCGGAGCCCGGCAGCCCCGGCGGCCACCGCGGCTGGGCGGACCGTGTCGCCGAGGTGCTCGCGGCCGGCACCGACGACTTCGCCTACGCGAACCTGGCGGTGCGCGGCCGCCTGCTCGACCGCATCGCGGCCGAGCAGGCTCCGGCCGCGATCGAGCTGAAACCCGACCTGATCAGCGTCTCCGCCGGGGGCAACGACATCATCCGGCCCGGCACCGATCCGGATGATGTGGCGAACCGCTTCGAGGAGATGGTGCGCGTGCTGCGCCGCGACGGCGCCACCGTGGTGATGTTCAACGGACCCGACATCGGCGGCACCCCGGTGCTCGGCCGGCTGCGCGGCAAGGTCGCGATCTACAACGAGAACCTCCGGGCCATCGCGCAGCGCTACGACGCGGTCGTGGTCGACATGTGGGCGATGCGCGAGCTCAAGGATGCCCGCATGTGGGCGCCCGACCGGCTGCACTTCTCCCCCATCGGCCACCACCGCATCGCCATCGCGACGCTCGACGCCCTCGGCGTCGCGCACGACCTCGAGCCGAACCACCCCGATCCGCTGCCGCCCAAGCAGTGGCGGCAGGCGCGGGTCGAGGACATCGGCTGGGCGCGCGAGTACCTCGTGCCGTGGGTGCTGCGGCGCATCCGCCACCAGTCCTCGGGCGACGATGTGCTGCCCAAGCGGCCGGGGTTCTGATCAGAACAGCTCGGCGGGGTTGGTGAGGCGCCACCAGGCGCCCGGGTCGTCGATGGTCGCATCCAGCGCCAGCGGCACGGTGACCGTGCGCTCCGCGAACGAGAACGTGACCGTGCCCACGTCGGTGCCGGCCTCCGCGAGCGTCACCGGCCGCACGTCCACCGCGGCGCTCACCGGCGCCCC
>DATMVL010000286.1:0-3747 GCA_035563175.1 Rhodoglobus sp.
GACCGCGATGCGCACCTGGGCGCGGACGTCCACGTGGGTGAGCCCGGCCGCGGCCAGCACCGCGAGGTGCCGCGACTCGAGCCGGCGGCCAGCCCGCAGCAGCAGCGAACCGGCGGCGAGGTCGCTGCCGCGCTCGCGGACGTACTCGCCCGGCTCGGCGGCGTGGGCGAAGGCGACCCGGTCGCCCTCGGGCGCCGCCCGCTCGACCGGGACGACCGCATCCGCACCCTCGGGGATCATCGCCCCGGTCATGATGCGCACGGCGGTGCCCGGGTGCAGCGGTGCGGGCTCCGCAGGACCGGCGGGCAGCACGCCGGCGACCGCCAGGGTGCCCGGCAGGTCGGCGGCGCGCACGGCGTACCCGTCCATCTGCGAGTTGCGGAACATCGGCAGGTCGACGGGCGTCAGCACGTTCGAGGCGGTCACGCGGGCGAGCGCCGCGTCGAGTGGCACCCGCTCGGTACCCGGGTCCAGTGCTCCGCGCAGCAGGTCGGCGATGCGCGCCGCGTGCTCCTCGACGGTCCAGGTCATCAGTACCTCGTCATTCCGGGGTCGAGTTCGGCGGCCCACGCGTCGATGCCGCCGCGCAGGCTGGTGGCGTCGACGCCGGCGGCGCGCAGCACGTCGCGTGCCTGACGCGAGCGGATGCCGTGGTGGCAGTACACGACGACCGGCCGCGTCGCGTCGAGGAGGTGCGGATCGAGCGAGCCGAGCGGCATGAGCATGGAGCCGGGCAGCGAGACCAGCTCCGCCTCCCACGGCTCGCGCACGTCCAGCAGCAGCACGTCCTCACGTCCGGCGACCTCGGCGGGCTCGATCTCATCGCCGAGCGGGGCGATGCCGCAGAACAGGTCGTAGTCGACGAGCTCTGTGATCGGCTGGGCCTCGGGGTCGCGCCCGTACGGCAGCTCTCGGAACGCGCCGGTCAGCGCGTCGTAGGTGGTGACGCGGCGCAGCAGCGGCTGCCCGACGCCGGTGAGCAGCTTCAGCGCCTCGCCGGCCATGATGGAGCCGATCACCGCCACCGTGGTGGGCATCACGCCGCCGACCGCGCACGAGGGCACCGAGCCGGGCGGTGGAGGGACCGGGAAGAGGTCGCGGTAGCCGACGCCGTCCCACGTGATGCCGGCCTGGCCGCCGTACTGCGAGACCGCGCCCCAGACCAGGGGGATGCCGGTGAGCTCAGCCGCGTCGTTGGCGAGGTACCGGGTGGGGAAGTTGTCGCTGCCGTCGAGCACCAGGTCGTGCTCGGCGAAGACCGCGAGGGCGTTGCCGGAGGTGAGCCGGTCGCGCAGCGCGACGGCGTGGGCACCGAGCTCCCGGGCCACGCGCGCCGCGGACTCCGCCTTCGGCTCGCCGACGGCGCCGGCGTGGATGGTCTGACGGTGGAGGTTGCTCGGTTCGACCCGGTCGTCGTCGACGATCGTGATGCGCCCGACTCCCGCGCCGGCCAGGGCGGGGATGACGGTCGAGCCGAGTCCGCCGGCGCCGATGACGAGCACCTGGGCGGCCGCGAGCCGCGACTGCGCGCCGGCGCCCCACCCGGGGAGGGCGACCTGGCGGGCGTAGCGGACATCCACGGTCTCATCCTCGCATCCGCAGGCTTCCGCACCTGCGGCTACAGTGGGCGCATGACGACGCGAATGCGGTTCAAGGTCGGCGAGGCGGCCGCCCTGCTCGGGGTGAGCGACGATACGGTGCGCCGCTGGGCGGATGCCGGCCGGCTCACGCTCGAGGGCAGCCCCGCCACCGTCGCCGGTACCGAGCTGGCCGCGTTGGCTCGGGAGCTCGCCGATCCGGCGGTCGCGCCCGGCCGCTCGTCGGCCCGCAACCGGCTCACCGGCATCGTGACGCGCGTCACGAAGGACGGCGTGATGGCGCAGGTGGAGCTGCAGGCCGGGCCGTTCCGCGTGGTGAGCCTGATGAGCCGCGAGGCCGCAGACGAGCTCGAGCTCCAGCCGGGCGTACTGGCGACCGCGACCGTCAAGGCGACGAACGTCACGGTGGAGCTGTCGTGAGGCGCATCGCGCCGCTGCTCGTGCTGCTGCTCGCCGGGTGCGCCGCAGCGCCCGCGCAGCAGCAGCAGACCGTGACGGTGTTCGCTGCGGCGTCGTTGACCGAGGCGTTCGACGAGCTGGCGCTCCGGTTCGAGGCCGCGAACCCCGGCGTCGACGTCGTGCTCAGCTACGGCGGCAGCTCGGCGCTCGCGACGCAGATCGGCGAGGGCGCCCCGGCCGACGTGTTCGCGGCCGCGAGCGAGGACGCGATGCAGCCGCTGACCGACGTGTACGAGGTCTTCGCCACGAACACGCTCGAGCTCGCCGTGCCGATCGGCAATCCGGCCGGCGTCGAGGCGCTCGCCGATCTCGCGGAACCCGCGCTGGTGCTGGCGCTGTGCGCACCCGAGGTGCCGTGCGGGGCGGCGTCGCAGGCGCTGTTCGAGGCGGCCGGCCTCGCCCCGGTCGCCGACACCTACGAGCAGGACGTGAAGGCCGTGCTGACCAAGGTCGAGCTGGGCGAGGTGGATGCCGGGCTCGTCTACCGCACGGATGTGCGGTCGGCCGACGTCGAGGGCATCGCCCTGCCGGAGGCCGAGGACGTGGTGAACCGGTACCCGATCACCGCGCTGACGCCTGCCGGTGGCGCCTTCGCCGACTACGTGCGCTCGGCCGAGCGGCGGGCGGTGCTCGATCGGCTGGGTTTCGGTGCGCCGTAGATCGCTGCCGCCCGTGCTCTGGGTGCCGGCGGCGCTCGCGGCGGCGCTGTTGGTGCTGCCGCTGGTCGCGCTCGTGGTGCGTGCGCCGTGGGGCCGGCTGGGCGAGGTGCTCGTCGCGTCGGGCACGGTGTCGGCGCTGCTGCTCTCGCTGGGCACCGCCGCGATCGCGACGCTGGTGAGCCTGCTGCTCGGGGTGCCGCTGGCGATGGTGCTGGCTCGCTCGACGGCGTGGCCGGCGGTGCCGCGCCGGCTGCTGCGGGCGGTCGTGACGATCCCGCTGGTGCTGCCGCCCGTGGTCGGAGGCGTCGCGCTGCTGATGCTGCTGGGCCGGCGCGGACTGCTCGGCCAGGTGCTGCCCTTCACGTTGCCCTTCACGCCGGCCGCCGTCGTGCTGGCGCAGGTGTTCGTGGCGATGCCCTTCCTGGTGCTCGCGGTCGAGGGAGCGCTGGCCGGCTCCGACCGGCGTCTCGAGGCGGCCGCCGCGACCCTCGGCGCCTCGCGCTTCACCGTGTTCCGGCGCATCACCCTGCCCCTCGTGGCCCCCGGCATCGCCGCCGGCGCCCTGCTCTGCTTCACCCGCGCACTCGGCGAGTTCGGCGCGACGATCACGTTCGCGGGCAACCTGCCCGGCGTGACCCAGACCATCCCGATCGCGACCTATCTGCAATTGCAGCGCGACGTGCCGAGCGCGATCGTGCTGTCGCTCGTGCTGATGGCCGTCTCCATCGCGGTGCTCGTCTCGCTGCGCGACCGGTGGATGCCCGGGGTGGTCAGATGAGGCTGGATGCCCTGGTGCGCGTGCCGGACCGCGCGGTCGACGTGTCGCTGGCCGTCGATTCCGGTCGCACGCTCGCGCTGGTGGGACCGAACGGCGCGGGCAAGTCGACCGTGGTGGCGACGATCGCGGGTCTGCTCGACGGCGGCTCGGTGTCGCTCGACGGCCGCTCCCTCGACCGGCTGCCGCCCGAGCGACGCCGGGTCGGCGTCGTGTTCCAGGACTACCTGCTCTTCCCGCACCTCACGGTGCTCGA
>DATMVL010000287.1:0-2726 GCA_035563175.1 Rhodoglobus sp.
GATCGAGATGAACTTCCTGCCCGACGTGTACGTCACGTGTGAGGTCTGCCAGGGCGCTCGCTACAACCGCGACACCCTCGCCGTGCACTACAAGGGCAAGAACATCGCCGAGGTGCTCGACATGCCGATCGCCGAGGCGGCCGACTTCTTCGAGCCGATCTCCGCGATCCACCGCTACCTGAAGACCCTCGTCGACGTCGGCCTCGGCTACGTCCGGCTCGGGCAGAGCGCGACGACCCTCTCCGGCGGCGAGGCGCAGCGCGTGAAGCTCGCTACCGAGCTGCAGCGCCGCTCCATGGGCCGCAGCATCTACGTGCTCGACGAGCCGACCACCGGTCTGCACTTCGAGGATGTGCGCAAGCTGCTCATGGTGCTCAACGGCCTCGTCGACAAGGGCAACACGGTCATCGTGATCGAGCACAACCTCGACGTGATCAAGTCGGCCGACTGGCTGGTCGACCTGGGCCCCGAGGGCGGCGCCGGCGGCGGCACGATCGTGGGGGAGGGGACGCCCGAGCAGCTCGCGAAGCACCCCGAGAGCCACACCGGCGTGTTCCTGCGCGAGTTGCTCGACGGCGTGCGGGTCTAGCCTCCCGATATGCCCTCGTCGCTCTCCTGGCGCCCGAGACCGGCGGACATCCCGCAGCAGCCGGGCGTCTACCGCTTCCGCGACGCGAACGCGCGCGTGCTGTACGTCGGCAAGGCGAAGAACCTCCGCGCCCGGCTGAGCAACTACTTCGCGCCGTTGGCGACCCTGCACGACCGCACCCGCAAGATGGTGCAGACCGCGGCGTCGGTGGAGTGGACGGTGGTGGGCAGCGACTTCGAGGCGCTGCAGCTGGAGTACACCTGGATCAAGGAGTTCGACCCGCCGTTCAACGTGCAGTACAAGGACGACAAGTCGTACCCGTACCTGGCCATCACCCTCGGCGACGACGTGCCGCGGGTGATGGTGACGCGCAACAAGGGCATCCCGAACGCGCGCTACTTCGGCCCGTACAGCCGCGCCTGGGCCATCCGCGACACCGTCGACGTGCTGCTCAAGGCCTTCCCGATGCGCAGCTGCTCCGACGGGGTCTACCGCCGCGCCGAGCAGACCGGGCGGCCGTGCCTGCTCGGCGACATCGGCAAGTGCGCGGCCCCGTGCGTGAAGCGGGTCAGCCTCGCCGAGCACAAGGCGATCGCGGTCGACTTCGCGAGCTTCATGGGTGGCAACGACGAGCGCTTCGTCGCCGGCATCACCCGCAAGATGAAGGATGCGGCGGCCCGGCAGGATTACGAGGCCGCCGCCCGCTACCGCGATCAGATGCAGGCGATGGAGACCGCTCTCGCCAAGAACGCCGTCGTGCTCGACGAGGACGTCGACGCCGACCTGTTCGGCATCGCCCACGACGAGCTCGCCGCCGCGGTGCAGCAGTTCGTGGTGCGCGGCGGCCGCATCCGCGGTGTGCGCGGCTGGGTCGTCGACAAGGAGCTGGATCTCGAGCTGCCCGAGCTCGTCGATTCGGTGCTGCAGAACGCGTACACCGACTCGACGCCGCCGCGCGACGTGTTCGTGCCCGCTGTTCCGGAGGACGCGCCCGAGCTCGAGCGGTTCCTCGGCGAGCTGCGCGGCCCCGGACGCCGGGTGAAGCTCGCGGTGGCGAAGCGGGGGAGCAGGGCCGCCCTCGCGCAGACGGTGGCGCAGAACGCGCAGCAGGCGCTCATCCTGTACAAGTCCCGCCGCAGCGCCGACTTCGTCGCCCGCAGCCAGGCGCTCACCGACCTGCAGGAGGCGCTGGGCATGGATGAGGCGCCGCTGCGGATGGAGTGCTTCGACGTCTCTCACCTCTCGGGCACGAACATCGTCGCCTCGATGGTGGTGTTCGAGGACGGCCTGCCGCGCAAGGACGCGTACCGCCGCTTCAGCATCCCCGAGTCCACCGACGACACCGAGTCGATCTACCAGGTGCTCAGCCGCCGGCTGGCGTACCTGAAGGAGGCTCCGACCGAGCTGCAGGACGAGACCGGCCGCCGGGCGAAGTTCGCCTACCCGCCGCAGCTGCTGCTGGTCGACGGCGGTCAGCCGCAGGTCGCGGCGGCCAAGCGGGCGCTCGACGAGTCGGGGGTGCAGGGAATCCAGCTCGCCGGCATCGCGAAGCGGCTCGAGGAGATCTGGCTGCCCGACTCGGACTACCCGGTCATCCTGCCCCGCAACAGCGACGCGCTCTTCCTGGTGCAGCGGATCCGGGATGAGGCGCATCGGTTCGCGATCGGGTTCCAGCGGGCGCGGCGCAAGCGCGACATCACGTCGGTGCTCTCCGACATCCCCGGCCTCGGCCCGTCGCGGGTCAAGGAGCTGCTCAAGCACTTCGGGTCGGTGAGCCGGCTGAAGCAGGCCGACCCTGAGGCGATCCAGGAGGTGCGCGGCATCGGCCCGGCCCTCGCCGCGACCATCGTCGAGCGCCTGCGCGGGTAGTCTGGGTGCGATGCCACCCGAGAGCGATGCCCAGGAGCTGCTGATCGTCACCGGCATGTCCGGAGCGGGCCGCTCCACCGTGGGCAACGCCCTGGAGGATCTGGGCTGGTACGTCGTCGACAACCTTCCGCCGCAGATCCTGCGCCCGCTGCTCGACCTCACCGACATGGGCGGCGACGCGCTCCCGAAGGTCGCGGCCGTCGTCGACGTCCGCGGACGCAACCTCTTCGACGACTTCTCCGGTGTGGCGCGTACCCTGCGATCCCGC
>DATMVL010000288.1:0-10276 GCA_035563175.1 Rhodoglobus sp.
GTCGGCGGCGAGCACGAGGCGCGCGCCCGCGTTGAGGGCGAACTGGCTCGAGGGGCGCCTGCCGGTCGAGATCGCGTCGCCGACCGGGGCGATGAGGCCGAGCTCCATGAGCTCGTCGACGCGCAGACCGATCGTGGAACGGCCGAGCCCCGTGAGCGTCGCCAGCTCGGCTCGCGTACGCGGCTGACCGTCTCGCAGCAGCTGGAACAGCTCGATCGCACCGGTCGACCCGAGCGCTGAGGCGCGGGCGACGTCGGTCATGCGGGACATTCAACCACAGGCTTGTTGGTAACGATCAGGTGACTTTTGCTTGTCGCTTGTAAAAAGGTCGTTGCTTGCTGTAGGAATGTCCGCATGACGACGGATGTCACCCGCAACGCCGCGGCCCCGATCAGGGCGGCGTTCGTCGGCGGCGGTTTCATGGCCTCCGTGCACAGTCGCGCGGCCCGGTCCGCCCGCGGTGAACTGAGCGTGCTCGCCTCGTCATCGGCGGAGAGCGCAGCTCGCACCGCCGCCTCCCTCGGCTTCGCGTCCGCCTCCGATCCGGCCGGCGCCATCGCTGCAGAGGTCGACGTCGTGCACGTGCTCACCCCGAACGCCACCCACCTCGACTACGCGCTCGCCGCCATCGACGCGGGGCACCACGTGATCTGCGAGAAGCCGCTGGCGACCAGCGGTGCCGACGCGCAGCGCCTGGCCGACGCCGTCGCCGCCGCCGGGCTGGTCGGCGCGGTGCCCTTCGTCTACCGCTACCACCCCATGGTGCGCGAAGCCCGCGCCCGCGTGGGCCGCGGCGACCTCGGGCGCCTGCTCAGCATCCAGGCCTCCTACCTGCAGGACTGGCTGCTGTCCGAGACCGACGACAACTGGCGCGTCGACGACGGGCTGGGTGGTCCGTCGCGCGCGTTCGCCGACATCGGCTCCCACCTGTGCGACCTCGTCGAGTTCGTCACCGGCGACCGCATCCAGCGCATCGCCGCCACGAAGCGCACCTTCTTCACCGACCGCGCGGAGCACCGCGGCGTGCGCACCGAGGATGCCGTCGCGCTCGTGGTCGAGACGGCCGGTGGCGCGATCGGCACCGTGCTCGTCTCGCAGGCCGCGCCCGGCCGCAAGAACCGGCTCGCGATCGAGGTGGCCGGCTCCGCCGAGTCCATCGGCTTCGACCAGGAGCAGCCTGAGACGCTGTGGCTGGGCCGGCGGGTCGGCTCCCAGCTGCTGCAGCGGGAGACCGAGCTGCTGAGCCCCGACGCCGCACGGCTGTCGATCGTGCCGGGCGGGCATCCGCTCGGCTACCAGGACGCCTTCAACGCCTTCGTCGCCGACGCCTATGCCGCGATCCGCGGCGAGCGGCCCGAGGGACTGCCCACCTTCGAGGACGGCGTGCGGGCCGCCGTGCTCACGGATGCCGTGCTCGCCTCGGCGGCGGACGGCGCCTGGGTCGACGTGCCCGCCGGTGTTCGGGAGGTGGCGGCATGACCGCGATCCTGTCGGTGAGCGACGTCTGGAAGTCGTTCTTCGGCGTACCGGTGCTCAAGGGCGTCTCGCTCGAACTGCAGGCGGGCTCCGTGCACGGCCTGATCGGCGAGAACGGCGCCGGCAAGTCGACGCTCATGAAGATCGTCGCCGGCGTGTACACGAAGGACTCCGGCACGGTCCGGTTCGACGGCCGCGAGGTCGACTACACCCACCCCCTGCAGGCGATGCGCGCCGGGGTGGCCACGGTCTTCCAGGAGTTCAACCTCCTGCCCGACCGCAGCGTCGCCGAGAACGTCTTCCTGGGACGGGAGCCGCGCAAGGGCGGCTTCGTGGACAACCGCGGCATGGCCCGGCGCACCGCGGAGCTGCTCGCGGAGCTCGGCATCGACTTCATCGACCCGGAGGCCCGGGTCAGCAGCCTGACCGTCGCCGAGCAGCAGATCGTCGAGATCACCAAGGCGCTGTCGTTCGACGCGCGCGTGATCTCGATGGACGAGCCGACCGCGGCGCTCGCCGACCACGAGGTCGAGCTGCTCTACGGCATCATCCGGCGCCTGCAGCAGCGGGGCGTCGCGATCCTCTACGTCTCGCACCGCCTCAAGGAGATCTTCGACCTCTGCGACACCATCACGGTGCTCAAGGACGGCGCGCTGATCTCCTCCACCCCCGCCTCCGACCTGGATGCCGCCGAGCTGGTGCGCCGGATGGTGGGCAGGTCGATCGAGGCCTTCTTCCCCGACCCGCTGCCCGGGACCGAACGCGGCCCGGTGCGCCTGCGCGTGAGCGGTGGGGGGAACGACTACATCGACGGCATCGATCTGCAGCTGCACGCCGGCGAGATCGTCGGCATCGCGGGCCTGCAGGGCAGCGGCCGCACCGAGCTGGCCGAGGCGGTCTTCGGAGCGGTGCCCTTCAGCCGCGGCACCATGGAGCTCGACGGCGCGGCCGTGCGCATCGGCAGCCCGCGCCGGGCCGTGAGGTCCGGTATCGCCCTCATCACGGAGGACCGCAAGGCGCAGGGCCTCGCCCTCGCCCAGTCGGTGCTCGACAACGCACTGCTGGTGATCCGTGGCGTCTTCCCGTCGCGCACCCGGGCGGCTCGCCGGCGGATCCCCGGCGTGCTCAGCTCGCTCGAGGTCAGCTTCCGCGGCCTCGACCAGGAGGTGCAGTTCCTCTCCGGCGGCAACCAGCAGAAGGTGGTGCTCGCCAAGTGGCTGGCCACCGACCCGCGCGTCGTCATCCTCGACGAGCCGACCCGCGGCATCGACGTCGGTGCGAAGGTCGCCGTCTACACGCTCATGCGCGAATTGGCTGCGAAGGGAGTCGCGATCCTCATGGTCTCGTCCGAGCTGCCCGAGGTGATCGGGATGTCCGACCGCATCGTGGTGCTGCATGACGGCCGCATCAGCGCGGAGCTCGAGCCCGGCTCCAGCGAGGAGGCCGTGCTCTCCGCGGCGACCGGCACCGGTGCGCTCGGGGAGGTCGTGCAGTGACCGCGACCGCCGCGCCGGCCCGTCGCCGCCGCATCCGCCTCGACTCCACGGTCATCGTCTACCTCGCGCTCATCGGCGTCATCATCGTGGGCGCGATCCTCGTCGCCACCGTGGGCCGCAACTTCTTCAGCCTCGGCAACATCCGGGACATCCTGACCGGGATGAGCGTGCTCGGCTTCGTCGCGATCGGCCAGACCCTGGTGATCCTGGTGGGCTCGCTCGACCTCTCGGTGCCCTACGTCATCAGCCTGTCGAGCCTGATGGCGGCGACCACGATGGCAGGACAGCCCGGCAACATCGCCGCCGGCGTGCTCGTCGCGCTGCTGGTCGCGCTGGTGATCGGCACGATCAACGGTCTCATCGTCACCGGACTGAAGGTCAACGGCTTCATCGCGACCCTGGGCACCGGGCTGATCATCAGCGGCTACCTCAGCACCACCTACCAGGGCTCCACCGGCAGCGTGCCGGCCCAGTTCCAGTTCATCGGCGCCACCGGCATCGGCCCCGTGCCGATCTCGACGATCATCATGCTCGCGCTCGCGACGGTGGTGTTCCTGTTCCTGCGCAAGACCCGCACCGGGCACCACATCTACGCGGTCGGCGGCTCGCTCGGCGTCGCCCGGCTCTCCGGGCTGCGCACCGCGACGCCGATCATCGTGGCGCACGCCATCTGCTCGGTCACCGCCGCCCTGGCGGGCCTGCTGCTGGCCAGCCGACTCGGCGTCGGCACCCCGACCGTCGGCAGCCAGGGAGGGTACGACCTGCTCTCCATCGCCGCCGTCGTGCTGGGTGGCACCCTGCTCGCAGGCGGGCGCGGCTCGATCTGGGGCACCATCGGCGGCGTCGCGATCTTCGCGGTGCTCGACAGCGTGATGAGCGTGCTGCAGGTGAACCCGTTCCTCAAGGACGTGGTGCGCGGCATCGTCATCGTCGCCGCCGTCGCCATCTACACCGGCCGGGTCGTGCTCGAACGACGCGCCCGGTTCTCGACGAAGGAGGTGCGCCGATGAGCTCCATCGCCCCCACCGCCGGCCGTCGCATCGGCGACGTGGCACTCACCCTGATCAGCCCGCGTGGCGCGGTGTTCCTGCTGCTCGCGCTGCTGCTGGTCGCCATCGCGGTGCTCAACCCGAACTTCACGGAGCCCGGGCAGTTCATGCGCTTCATCCAGCGCGTCGCTCCCATCGCCATCGTCGCGATCGGGCAGTACTTTGTGATCGTCTCCGGCGAGTTCGACCTCTCGATGGGTTCGCTCATCACCGCGCAGGTGGTCATCGCCGGCAACCTCATCGGGCAGGACGACAGCCGCAGCGTGCCGGTGCTGCTGCTCATGCTCGGCTTCGGCGTGCTGGTCGGCATCGCCAACGGGCTGCTCACGACACTGCTGAAGGTGCCGTCGTTCATCGTGACGCTCGGCATGATGCTGGCGCTGCGGGGCGGCGTGCTGTTCTGGACCGGCGGTGCGGCCACCGGCAACCCGGCCGACGGCTTCCGCCAGATCGGGCGCGGCGGCATCCAGGACGTGCCGGTGCTCGACTACATCCCGTACTCGGTCATCATCCTCGCCGTGCTCATCGCCGCCGCCGTCTGGTTCGCCAAGCGCCCCTTCGGCCGCAGCATCATCGCCGTCGGCGACAACGCGGTCACCGCCCGGTACGCCGGCGTTCGGGTCTGGTGGGTGAAGACCGCCGCGTTCATCATCTCGTCGCTGTCGGCGACCGTCGCCGGCGTCCTGCTCGTCGGCTACGCCGGCGTGCACCCCTCGGTCGGCCTCGGCTACGAGTTCACCGCGATCACCGCGGTCGTGCTCGGCGGCGTGGTGCTCGGCGGAGGCCGCGGCTGGGTCGTCGCCGCCGTGGCCGGTGCCTTCGCACTCGAGGCGCTCTTCACCCTCCTCAACTTCGCCGACGTGCCCTCGACGATGCGCACGAGCATCCAGGGCGCGATCATCATCGCCGCGGTCGCCTACTCAGCGGTGACCTTCGGCCGGCGCCGCCGAGAGCGCGCCCCCCAGACCTCTCCCGGTACCGGGAAGGAGCCGGATCGCATCGAGCCGGTTAGCCCTGCATCCGCCCGTCCGACCCCGGACGGGACGCACACATCCAATGGAGGTTAAGTGATGCGACGCAGTATCCCTGCGGCCGCGGCGATGTTCGGCGTAGCTGCCGCACTCGTCCTCACCGGCTGCACGACCGACCCCTCGGTCACCGAACCCGGTGACGGCGAGGAGACGCCGGCAGAAGAGGTCGAGTGGTTCGACCAGGCGCTGTTCGACGAGCAGATGGCCCAGATGGAGACGACTCCCGAGGGCCCCGACGGCCAGCCGTACCTGCAGTACATCGACCCGGAGATGATCGACACCTCCGCGTACGTCAGCGAGGGCGCCAAGAAGGGTTGCTTCGCGAACGCGTCGATCGGCAACCCGTGGCGCCAGACCGGCTGGATCACCATGAACGAGCAGCTCAAGGTGCTGCAGGAGCAGGGTGTGATCTCGGAGCTCGAGACGCGCGACGCGCAGGACAGCGACGACACGCAGATCGCCGACATCGACTACTTCATCGAAGAGGGCAACTGCGACTTCTTCATCATCTCGCCGAACAGCACGGCCGCGATGACGCCCGCGGTGGAGCGCGCCTGCGACACCGGCAAGCCGGTGATCGTGTTCGACCGCGGTGTGCAGACCGACTGCTACACCACGTTCATCCACCCGATCGGCGGGTTCGCGTGGGGCATCGCCTCGGCCAACTTCCTCATCGACAACCTCGAAGAGGGCGACAAGGTCGTGGCGCTGCGCATCCTGCCCGGCGTCGACGTGCTCGAGCAGCGCTGGGCCGCGGCCGAGCGCCTGTTCGACGAGGCCGGCATCGACGCGGTCGACTACTTCACCGGCGCCGACCCGGCCGAGATCAAGTCGATCATCTCCGACGAGCTCGCCAAGGGCGACGTGGCGGGTGTCTGGATGGACGCCGGTGACGGCGCCGTCGCGGCCATCGAGGCGTTCGAGGACGCCGGCGTCGACTACCCGGTCATGACCGGCGAGGACGAGCTCAGCTTCCTGCGCAAGTGGGACGAGACCGGTCTGACCGGCCTCGGCACCGTGTACTCCAACTTCCAGTGGCGCACGCCGCTGCTCGCCGCGCAGAAGATCTTCGCCGGCGAGGAGATCCCGAAGGAGTGGGTGCTGCCGCAGGCGCCGATCACCAGCGACGAGCTCTCCGAGGCGCTGGCCGCCAACGAGGGCATGCCCGACGGTCACTACGCGCGCTTCGGCGGCGAGGACCTGCCCGGCTACCCGACGATCTGGCAGGAGCGCCAGATCCCGTAACCCGGATCAGCGGCGGGGAGGGCTTCCGGCCCTTCCCGCCGCTTTCCTCTGGAAGGAGCGCGATGCAGCGCCAGCTCGGCGTCAACACCTGGGTCTGGGTGTCGCCGCTCACCGACGAGAACCTGCCCGCGGTCGCCCGCACGGCGGCGGCGATGGGCTACACCGCCATCGAGCTGCCGGTCGAGAACCCCGGTGACTGGGACCCGGCACGCACCCGCGACCTGCTGCACGAACTGGGGCTCGCGCCGTACGTCGTCGGCGCGATGGCACCCGGCCGCGACCTCGTCGACCCGGCCGTCGTCGAGTCGACTCGGCAGTACCTGCGGCACTGCGTGGACGTGGCCGTGGCGCTGGGCGCCGGCATCGTCGCGGGACCCTTCACCGCATCCACCGGCCGGACATGGCGGATGTCCGCCGCCGAACGCGCCGACACGGTCGCCCGGCTGCGCGAGGGCCTCGCCCCCGTCGCCGACGCCGCCGGGGATGCTGGGGTCGTGCTCGCCATCGAACCGCTGAATCGCTACGAGACGAGCATCATCAACACGGTCGAGCAGGGGCTCGACGTGCTCGATCCGCTGCTCGGGCCCGCCGTCGGGCTCGCGCTCGACACCTACCACCTCAACATCGAGGAGAAGGACCCGGCGGCCGCGATCCGCCTCGCCGGGCCCCACCTCGCGCACGTGCAGGTGTGCGGCAACGACCGCGGGGCGGTCGGCGACGACCACACCGATTGGCCCGCCATCCTGGACGCCCTCGACGACGCCGGCTACACCGGACCGCTGAACCTCGAGAGCTTCACCGCTCTCAACGACACCATCGCGACCGCCGCGTCGATCTGGCGTCCGCTCGCGGAGTCGCAGGATGCGCTGGCCTCACGCACCTTCCGGTACTTGACTTCACTGCAGGAGGCACGACGATGACCACGCACCCCGTCACCCTGTTCACCGGCCAGTGGGTCGACCTGTCGCTCGAGGAGGTCGCCTCGCACGCGGCCGACTGGGGCTACGACGGCCTCGAGGTCGCCACCGGGCGGCACCTCGACGTCGAGCGGGCGCTCGGCGACGACGCCTACCTCGACGAGTTCCGCGCGACGCTCGACCGGCACGGGCTGAAGCTGTTCGCGATCAGCAACCACCTCAGCGGTCAGGCGGTGTGCGACGACCCGATCGATTTCCGCCATCAGCCGATCCTGCCCAGCCGCGTCTGGGGCGACGGCGAGCCGGAGGGCGTGCGGCAGCGCGCCGCGGAGGATCTGAAGACCACCGCGAGGGTCGCCCGCAAGCTCGGCATCGACACCGTGGTCGGCTTCACCGGCTCGAAGATCTGGCAGTACGTCGCCATGTTCCCGCCGGTGGGCGAGGAGGTGATCGAGGCCGGCTTCCAGGACTTCGCCGACCGCTGGAACCCGATCCTCGACGTGTTCGACGGCGAGGGTGTGCGCTTCGCGCACGAGGTGCACCCGTCGGAGATCGCCTACGACTACTACAGCTCGGTGCGCGCCCTCGAGGCCATCGGGCACCGGGAGGCGTTCGGTTTCAACTGGGACCCCAGCCACATGATGTGGCAGTTCATCGACCCGGTCGCCTTCATCACCGACTTCGCCGACCGGATCTACCACGTCGACTGCAAGGACACCCGGCTCAAGCCGCACAACGGCCGCTACGGCGCGCTCGGCTCGCACCTGCCCTGGGGCGACCCGCGGCGTGGCTGGGACTTCGTCTCCACGGGGCACGGCGACGTGCCGTGGGAGGACTGCTTCCGCGCGCTCCGCTCGATCGGCTACTCCGGTCCGATCTCGATCGAGTGGGAGGACGCCGGCATGGACCGGCTGCGGGGCGCGGCCGAGGCGGTGGGCTTCGTGCGCAACCTGCTCTGGGAGCTGCCGGCGGCATCCTTCGACTCCGCCTTCAGCAACCAGGACTGAGCCGACCCGCCTCATCCCTCGATGAGGCGCCACTTCCGACGGCTTCCGAGCGCCGCGGGCCGTCGGAACCGGCGCCTCACCGCGAGCTGCCCGGATGAGGCGCCACTTGCGACCAGCGGATGACGCCGGCGAGCGTCGGAAGTGGCGCCTCATCGGAGGGGATGCGCCGAGGGGTCAGCCGTCGCTGACCTTCAGCACGATCTTGCCGCGGGTGTGCCCGGTCTCGAGCGCGACGTGCGCGGCGGCGGCGTCGTCCAGGTCGAAGACCTGGTCGACGAACACGCGCAGGTCGCCGGAGTCGAGCAGGCGCGAGATCACGGCGAGCGTCGCCCCGTCGGCCGGCACCCGGTACTCGGAGGCGCGCACGCCCGCCGCCGCCGCCTCCTCGGCCATGGTGGGCCAGCTGCCGGTCGGCACGTTGACGATGAGCCCGCCGGGCTTGAGCACCCGCAGCGAGCGCGAGCCGGTGTCGGCCGCGACGTTGCCGATGAGGTCGATGACGACGTCGACGTCGCGCAACTCGTCCTCGAAGCGGGCGGCCGAGTAGTCGACCACCTCCCGGGCGCCGAGCTCGTGCAGCCAGTCGGCGTTGCGGCCCGAGCCCGTGGCGATCACGTGCGCGCCGAAGAACGCGGCGAACTGCACCGCGAAGTGGCCGACGCCGCCGGCGCCGGCGTGGATGAGCATCCGCTGCCCCTCGTGCGCCTTGCCCACGTCGACCACCGCACCCCACGCGGTGAGGGCGGCCAGCGGCACGCCCGCCGCCTCGACGTGCGACAGCGCCTTCGGCTTACGGGCGATGCAGGTGGCGGGCACCGTGAGGTACTCCGCGTAGCTGCCGCCGAAGCGCGGCACCATCGTCATGCCGTACACCTCGTCGCCGGGTCTGATCGGGTGCCCGCGGTACGAGCTCTCGACCACGAGCCCGCTGAAGTCGTTGCCCAGGATGACCGGGAACTGCGCGAACGCCGCCGACGCCCCGCGGCCCGACCTCGACTTCGCGTCGATCGGGTTCACGCCCGCCGCGACCACCTTCACCAGGAACTCGGCGTTCACCCGCGAGGGTCGCGCCACCTCCGCCGGACGGAGCACATCGGGTCCGCCCGTCTCGTCGATGACGACGGCGCGCATGGTGCTCATTCCCTCGGCCTCCCCGACCCTGACATCCTCACCCAGTAAAGGGGCGCAATGAGTCCGCCCTGTTACGGCGGTGTTCCCGCACTGCTAACTCTGCCCTTCGGTTACGCTGCCCTCCGTGCCACCCATCCGCGTCGCAGAGCTGCTCGCCGCGGTCGCGGGCTCGCTCAGCGTGGTGACGGCGCTCGCGATCATCTGGGGTGCGCGGCTGACCATCCCGCGCGACCTGTACGTGAGCGAGCTCGGCGCCCAGGGCATGCCGACCGCCGAGTGGTTCCGGGTGGCGCTGCTGCTCATCGTCGCCGGCGGTTCGCTGGTCGCTTGGGCGGGCCGCGGCATCCGTTCGCGCGTGCGCGTGCTCGACGCCTGGACGCCGTCGGTCTCGCTGTGGGTGGGCAGCGCCCTGTTCCTGTTCGCCTCGCAGGTGACCTGCACGCCGGGCTGCCCGGTGCCGTACGGTCCGGACTTCGTCTGGCAGGACTTCTGGCACACCACCGCCGCGGTGCTGGCGTTCGCGGCAGCGTGCTGGGCGATGCTGCAGAGCGCCTTCGCCCGCGGTCACCGGGTGCTCGCGGTGATCTCGGCCGCCTCCGGCATCTCGGTGGCGGTGATCGCGGGCGCCGGCGGCCTGATGTCGGTGTTCCGCTGGCAGGCCGAGTTCGGCAGCCGGCTGGAGTTCGTGGCGACGACGATGGCCATCGGCTGGCTGGTGCTGCTGGGCGCGACGATCGTGGGCCGCATCCTGAAACCGGTGGAGCAGGTTACGGCCGTCGCCGCATGAGGTCGAGCAGCCGGTAGGCCAGGTTCACCAGCACGTGAATCTCGTTGTCGTCGCGATCCACCCACCGGCACTGCGGCTCCGGGTGCATGGGCATGAACTCGCGGTGCTGCTCCCAGACCACGAGCGTGCGCTCCGCA
>DATMVL010000289.1:0-9362 GCA_035563175.1 Rhodoglobus sp.
TCGCCGGGCGGCGACGCGGCCAGCGCCGCCGGGCTCGGCCAGCGCTCCAGCCAGGCGGCGAGCCGGGGGATGACGCGCTCGACCTGCGTCTGCTGCAGCATGATCTCGCTGACCAGGATGCCCCACGCCCCGTACCCGGGACGGCGCCACGGCAGGTCGCGAGCGGTGGTCCGGAACCAGTCGTTCACGGCCCCGGCGAGATCCACCCTGCAAACCTAGACTGGGCTCATGGCGGTCCTCACCACGCAGCGGCGCGAGCTGCTCGACGCGCTGTCGAACGAGTTCCTGCACAACTACCGCCGCGGGCGCACGTTCCTCGCAGTCGACGGCCTCGACGGTGCCGGGCAGGCCCGCTTCGCCGACGACCTGGCCGAGCGCATGGGGCGGCACGATCACGCCGTGTTCCGGGCATCCATCGACGACTTCCAGCGTCCGCGCGCCGAGCGCGGCGACCGGTACGACACCGCGTTCGACTACGACCTGTTTCGTCGGGTGCTCGTCGAGCCGTTCCGCCTGGCCGGGTCGACCGGGTTCACGACGGCCGCGTTCGACGCGCGGCGCGACGTGCCGCTCGAGTCCGAGTGGCGCACCGGCCCGCAGGACGCGACGCTGATCGTGGACGGCGTGTTCCTCAACCGCCCCGAATTGCGCGGCATCTGGAACTCGAGCATCTGGCTCGACGGCGGCGAGCAGGGCGATGGGCAGTCGAAGTACCACGCCCACTTCGACCCCCGCGCGCTGGCTGCCGTGATCGTCGACGACACCGACCGCGACCACCCGAGCCGGGTCTACCTCGACCGCTGCTGAGCGACCCGGGCGACGACCTCGTCCGTGCTGCGGAACCGCCCGTCGGTCTCGACCTCGTGCACCAGCGCGACCATCGCCTCGTTCAGCGGCGCACGCCGCCCGATCCGCGCGGCGGCGCGCACCACGGCGCCGTTGAGCGCGTCCACCTCGGTGGGCTGACCGCGCCGGATGCTCTGCAGCGTCGATCCGGGATTGGGCACCGCGCCCATCCTGCGGGCCATGAGTCGCGGCAGCACCGCCACGACGGGCAGCGGCGAGATCGCGGCAGCGCGCATCAGGCCGTTCGTGATGCCCTGCAGCGGCGCGAAGCTCACCCCGGATGCGAAACCCACCCGCGCGGTCTCGCGGATCGCCGCCGACAGCACACGCCGCAGCCGCGGATCGGCGACCACCTCCTGCACGCTGCGCCCGGTGATCGCCGGCAGCGCGTTGACCTGATTGATGACGAGCTTGCTCCACTGCGCGCCGCGGAAGTCGGGCACCGTGCGCGTCGGCAGGGCATCGGCGAGCACCCGCGCCGCGAACCGTGCGGGCACGTCGCGCGCGCCGTCGGCGACGCCCAGCACGAGCGGGCCGGGGGCGGTCACGTCGATCCGGCCGGGGGAGAGGTACGACGACGCGAACAGCGCGAGCCCGCCCACGACGTCGGACCGCGGTGAGGCGGCGGCGGCCGCGTCGAGGCCGTCGAGCCCGTTCTGCACGACGACGACCGGGATGCCGCGCAGCAGGGCGATGCTGTCGCGGATGGCGGGCACGGCATCCTGCGCCTTCGTGGCGACGACGACCAGCTCGGCGGGACGCGTGAGGGTCTGCTCGGCGTGGACCCGGGCGACGTGCTCGCCCCAGCCGCCGGTGAGCAGGATGCCCTGGTCGCGGATCGCCGCCAGGTGCGGGCCGCGCGCGGCGACCTCGACCTCGTGCCCGGCGCGGTGCAGCAGCGCTGCGATCGCCCCGCCGACGGCGCCCGCTCCGAGAACGCCGATGCGCATGAGCCCGATCCTATGCGGGCCTACGATGGCGGGGTGGCTGAAGCTCGCAGTATGGCTGGAGCGAGTCCGACCGGGGTGCTGCTCGTCGACAAGCCGGGCGGCATGACCAGTCACGACGTCGTCGCCCGCACCCGTCGCGTGCTCGGCACCCGGAAGGTCGGGCACGCCGGCACGCTCGACCCGATGGCGACCGGGCTGCTGGTGCTGGGCGCCGGCAGCGCGGCCCGGCTGCTCACCTATCTCGTCGGGCTCGACAAGGAGTACACGGCGACGATCCGGCTGGGCGCCGCCTCCAGCACCGACGACGCGGAGGGCGAGCTCGGCCCGCAGGCCGACACCGGCGCGGTCACCGACGGGCGCATCGCCGACGGCGTCGCGGCGCTGACCGGCCCGATCTCGCAGCGTCCCAGCACGGTGTCGGCGATCAAGGTCGGCGGCAAGCGCGCCTACGCCCTCGCGCGGGCGGGCGAGAGCGTGGAGCTCGCCGAGCGGCCGGTGACCGTCCACGAGTTCGAGATCGCGGGGATCCGCCGCACGGACCACCTCGACGTCGACGTGCGCGTCGTCTGCAGCTCCGGCACCTACATCCGGGCCCTGGCTCGCGATCTCGGCGAGGCGCTCGGCGTGGGGGGTCACCTCACGGCGCTGCGCCGCACGCGGGTCGGCCCGTTCGCCGTCGCCGACGCCTCGCAGCCGGACGAGCCCGAGCTGCTGGATGCCGCCGCCGTCGCCGCGCGGCTGTTCCCCACGGCGCGGCTCGACGCCTCCGAGACCGCCGATCTGGCCAACGGCAAGCGCATCCCGCTGCCCGGCGACGGCGGACCGATCGCCGCGCTGTCGCCCGAGGGCCGCCTGGTGGGGCTCGTCGAGGTGCGCGGCGGCACGGGTCGCGTGCTGGTGAACTTCCCGCCGGAGGAGGTGCTGGCGTGATCCCGTGGCTGGAGTGGGTGCACGTCGCGGTCGCGGTCGCGGCGGGCCTGTTCTGCATCGTCGCCGGGCTGCTCGGCCGCGCCCCGAACGACTACACGCTGGGCGCGACCGCGCTGGTCGAGGTGCTGCTCGTGGTCGAGCTCGTGGTGGTGCTGCTCGCACCGGCGTTCGGCAACCTGCCCACGGGCGACGGGCTCGAGTTCTGGGCGTACCTGCTCTCGGCGCTGCTCGTGCCGCCGGCGGCGATCGTATGGGCGCTGGTCGATCGGGGTCGCTGGAGCACGGTGGTGCTCGGTGTCGCCTGCCTGGCGATCGCGGTGATGGTGTACCGGATGGGCCAGATCTGGTTCGTCCAGGTCGCCTGAGCGGCGGATCGCGCGCACGCCCGGCGATAGTCTTGACGGCGCTATGGATGCGCAGGGTTCCTCTCGGGCGGTCGGTGTCGGCCGCGTCCTGATCGCGGTGTACGCGATCCTCGCCCTCGCGGCGACGGCACGCTCGGTGGTGCAGATCATCCGCTCGTTCGAGGAGGCCCCGGTCGCCTACCTGCTCTCAGCGCTCGCCGGCGTGGTCTACATCCTCGCCACGGTGGCCCTGCTGAGGCGCGGCGACCGCTGGTACCGCATCGCCTGGGCGACCCTCGTGTTCGAGCTGGTCGGGGTGCTCACGGTGGGCACGCTGAGCCTGCTCGACCCGGTGCTGTTCCCGGACGACACGGTGTGGTCGATCTACGGCCGCGGCTACCTGTTCATCCCGCTCGTGCTGCCGGTGCTCGGCATGGTCTGGCTGTGGGCGCGCCGCCCGTCCCGGGTGGAGGCCTGATGCGGGTCTTCGAGACGACCGAGCGGGCCGGGGCGGAGCTCGGCCGTCGCACCGCCGTCACGATCGGCAAGTTCGACGGCGTGCACACCGGCCACCGCGCCGTGGTCGCACGGCTGCGGGCCCTCGCCGACGAGCGCGACCTCGCCACGGTGGTGGTCACCTTCGACCGGAACCCGCTGTCGCTGCTGGCACCCGACAAGTGCCCGGACGCGCTGCTCAGCAACCCGCAGAAGCTCGAGCGGCTCGCGCGGACCGGCGTCGACGCGACCGTGATGCTGGCGTTCGACCGCGAGCTGAGCCAGGTGCCAGCAGAGGAGTTCGTGAGCCGGATGCTCGTGCACGAGCTGCACGCCGGCCTGGTGCTCATCGGCGCCGACTTCCGGTTCGGCGCCCGCGGCGCCGGCAGCGCCGAGCTGCTGCAGCGCATGGCGCCGGAGCTGGGCTTCGAGGTCGTCGTGCTCGACGAGGTGCTCGAGCAGGGCAGGCGCGCGTCGTCGACGTGGGTGCGCGAACTGCTCGCCGAGGGCCGGGTGGGCGAGGCGGCGCAGCTGCTCGGCGAGCCGCCCGCGGTGCGCTCGACGGTGGCCAGGGGCGAGCAGCGCGGCCGGCAGCTCGGATACCCGACGGCGAACCTCGACCCGGCGGCGATCGAGGGCTTCATCCCTGCCGACGGCGTCTACGCGGCCTGGATGACGGTGGACGGGCGGCGGTACCCGGCCGCGGTGTCGATCGGCAACAACCCGACGTTCGAGGGCGTGCCGGCGCAGCAGGTCGAGGCGCACGCCCTCGACGCCGACCTCGACATCTACGGCCGGCCCATCGAGGTCGAGTTCGTCGACCGGGTGCGCGGCATGCGGCGCTTCGACGGCGTGGAGCCGCTCATCGCCCAGATGCGCGACGATGAGGCGCGCGTGCGCCGGATCCTGTCGCAGCCGTAGCTCAGGCCACGAACGCCGCGCGGTGCACCAGCGCCGCAGCGCCGATCAACGGCCCCTCGCCGGAGAGCCCCGACGAGATGACCCGCACCTTCGCCACGAACGGGAACGGAGCCCGTTCGGCGATCGGCTCCCGGATGAAGTCGAACAGGTCGGGCGTCACGTGCGAGAACCCGCCGCCGATGGCGACGACGTCGAGGTCGACCAGTGCGGTGGCGGAGGCGATGGCCTGGCCGATCGCCCGCCCCGATCGTCGCACGGCGGCGATCGCGATCTCGTCGCCCGCGGCGTAGGCGGCGGCGAGCTCCTCGCCGGTGCTGCCCGCGAAGCCCTGCTCGCGCGCCCAGCGCACGGTGTGCGGCCCGGAGGCGACCGCCTCGACGCAGCCGATACCGCCGCACAGGCAGTGCTCGGTGAAGCCGCCGACCTCGATGTGGCCGATGTGGCCTGCGTTGCCGGTCGGACCGGCGACCGCGATGCCGCCGAGGATGAGACCGCCGCCGATGCCGGTGGAGACCACCATGCCCATCAGGTTCGGCACACCCTGCGCCGCGCCGACCCAGTGCTCGGCGAGGGCGATGGCCTCGCCGTCCATCCGCAGGGTCACGGGCACGCCGGGCACGAGCGCGGCGACCTGCTCGCGCAGCGGGTGGTCGCGCCACGCCGGGAGGTTCAGCGGCGAGACCAGCCCGGCATCCACCCGGATGGGGCCGGCGCTGCCGATGCCGACGCCGGCGAGCTCTGCGCCGTCCGGCAGCACGGCGAGGGCCTGGCGCACGACGCTCTCGACGCTGCCGGCGAGCTGCTCGCTGGTCGACGCCCGGCCGGTGGGCGCGCGGAAGCGGCTGCCCGGCAGCAGGGCGCCGCGGTCGTCGACGAGCGCGGCCTCGACCTTCGTGCCGCCGAGGTCGACGGCGAGGGCGACGGCGCTCATGCGGCGACCGCCTGTCCGACGAGCCAGGTGCCGGCGTAGAAGGCGACCAGCACGATGATGAACGCGCCGAGCGGCCAGACGAAGGCGAGCCGCTTGCGGATCAGGGCGACGACGAAGAAGCCCACGCCGAGGAAGGTCACGATGATGGCGACCCCGATGATGCCGTAGACGCCGATGCCCAGCAGCACCGGGTCGCCTGCGACACCCGCGTAGAGCGTGGCGTTGGCGATCACGGCGAGCGCGAGCACGAGGCCGAACACGATGACGACGATGCCGGCGATCACGTCGAGCGCGACGAGCACCCGGTTCCGCGGCGCCGCGGGAGGCGTCTGGGGCATGGCGCCCAGCCTATTGCCCGGCGGGCGCGCCACCGGACCGGCGTCGGCAGGGCGACGTACCCTTGGACCGATGCCGACCACACCGCTGCACTTCGAACGCGAGCTGGCCCTGCCGCCGGTGATCGTGTGGGACGCGCTCGTCGACGCCGACCTGGTGAGCGGGTGGCTGGGTGAGGCCACGGTGGTGCCCGAGGTCGGCGGGGAGTTCACCGTGCAGTGGATGCACCGGGCCGGCCGCCCGGTGACGCCCGGGCGCATCGTGCTCCTGCAGCCGCTGGAGCGCCTGCACGTCGACACCGCCGACGCCGGCCTCTGGATGTTCGAGTTGCGCGAGGTGCCGGGCGGACCGCGCGGCGCCGGCTCGCTGCTGGCGCTCGACGTGGACTCGCCGGTCGAGCCGGTCTTCGCCCCGCGGATGCAGGCCGACTGGCTGACCAACCTCGACCAGCTCGCGGAGCTGCTGGCGGGGCATCCGGTCGACTGGGCGAACTGGGGCCGCGACATGCAGCCGACCTGGGACGAGCATCTCGGCCAGGTCAGGGGCTCCACGGCGTGACCCGGCCGGGCCGCCGTACACTGTGGTGGTGAACGCACCGACGCAGGCCCTCGCGCCCGCCGAGCGCGCCATCGACCTCATCGGAGGCGATCTCACCGAGAAGAGCCTGAGGCTCCACCTCGAGGGGCTGTCCGGCGTCGACGCCGTCGGTCTCGAGCAGCGCGCCACCACGCTCGGCACCCGCTCGATCAAGACGACCTCGAAGGCGCGCGCCCTCGACGAGATCATCCGCCTCATCGACCTCACCACCCTCGAGGGGTCGGACACCCCGGGCAAGGTCCGCTCGCTGGTCGCGAAGGCGCTGAACCCCGACCCGACGGACCCGCAGACCCCGCGCGTGGCCGCGGTGTGCGTCTACGGCGACCTCGTGCCCGCCGCGGTCGAGGCGCTCGGCGCCGCGCACGGCGACCCGGCACAGGGCGGCGTCTCGGTCGCGGCCGTCGCGACCGCGTTCCCGAGCGGGCGCGCGTCGCTGCCGGTGAAGCTGGCCGACACGCGGGATGCGGTGGCCGCCGGCGCGGACGAGATCGACATGGTCATCGACCGCGGCGCATTCCTCGCCGGCAACTACGGGTTGGTGTTCGACCAGATCGTCGCCGTGAAGGAGGCGTGCCGCCGCGAGGACGGCAGCTACGCGTCGCTCAAGGTCATCCTGGAGACCGGTGAGCTGAACACCTACGACAACATCCGCCGGGCATCCTGGCTCGCGATCCTGGCCGGCGGCGACTTCATCAAGACCTCCACCGGCAAGGTGGGCCCGGCGGCGACGCTGCCGACGACGTTGCTCATGCTCGAGGTGGTGCGCGACTGGCACCGGCTCACCGGCGAGCGCATCGGGGTGAAGCCGGCGGGCGGCATCCGCACCTCGAAGGATGCCATCAAGTACCTCGTCACCGTCGCCGAGACGGTCGGCGACACCTGGTTCGACCCGCACCTGTTCCGGTTCGGCGCGTCGAGCCTCCTGAACGACGTGCTGCTGCAGCGCCAGAAGCTGCGAACCGGCCGGTACTCCGGTCCCGACTATGTGACGGTGGATTGATGACCCTCGACAGCCAGACGCCCCGATCGGCGCGGCCGACGTTCCTCGAGTACGCGCCGGCGCCGGAGTCGACGAGCATCCTGAAGCTGAAGCCCGCATACGGGCTGTTCATCGACGGCGAGTTCGTCGACGGGCGCGGGGAGTCGTTCTCGACGATCTCGCCGGCGACCGAGGAGCGGATCGCCGAGATCGCGAACGCGTCGGCGGAGGATGTCGATGCCGCCGTGCAGGCCGCCCGTCGCGCCTACGACCGGGTCTGGTCGACGATGTCGGGCTCCGACCGCGGCAAGTACCTGTTCCGCATCGCACGGCTCGTGCAGGAGCGCGCCCGTGAGCTCGCCGTGGCCGAGAGCCTCGACAACGGCAAGCCGATCCGCGAGGCGCGCGACGTCGACGTGCCGCTCGTTGCCGCGTGGTTCTTCTACTACGCGGGATGGGCCGACAAGCTCGACTACGCGGGCCTCGGCCCGAACCCGCGTTCGCTGGGCGTCGCGGCCCAGGTGATCCCGTGGAACTTCCCGCTGCTGATGCTCGCGTGGAAGATCGCGCCGGCCCTGGCGGCGGGCAACACGGTCGTCATCAAGCCGGCCGAGACCACCCCGCTGTCGGCGATGATCTTCGCCGAGATCCTGCAGCAGGCCGACCTGCCGGCCGGCGTGGTCAACATCGTCACCGGCGCCGGCGACACCGGGCAGGCCCTGGTCGAGCACGCCGGCGTCGACAAGGTCGCGTTCACCGGCTCGACCGCGGTCGGCCGGGCCATCGCGAGATCGGTCGCGGGCACCGGCAAGAAGGTGACGCTCGAGTTGGGCGGCAAGGCGGCCAACATCGTCTTCGACGACGCCCCGATCGATCAGGCCGTCGAGGGCATCGTCAACGGCATCTTCTTCAACCAGGGCCACGTGTGCTGCGCCGGCAGCCGGCTGCTGGTGCAGGAGAGCGTGCACGACGAGGTCGTCGACCGGCTGAAGGCCCGGCTGTCGACGCTGCGGCTCGGCGACCCGCTCGACAAGAACACCGACATCGGTGCGATCAACTCCGCGGCGCAGCTGCAGCGCATCCGCGAGCTCAGCGACATCGGCGAGCGCGAGGGCGCGGAGCGCTGGACCGCCGACTGCGCCATCCCCGACAGGGGCTTCTGGTTCGCGCCGACCATCTTCGACAATGTGTCGACCAGCTCGACCATCGCCCGTGAGGAGATCTTCGGGCCGGTGCTCGGCGTGCTCACCTTCCGCACCCCGGCGGAGGCGATCGCGAAGGCGAACAACACCCCGTACGGACTCTCGGCCGGCATCTGGAGCGACAAGGGCAGCAAGGTGCTCGCCGTCGCCGACGGCCTCCGGGCCGGCGTGATCTGGGCCAACACGTTCAACCGGTTCGACCCGGCCAGCCCGTTCGGCGGCTACAAGGAGTCCGGCTACGGCCGTGAGGGCGGTCGCCACGGCCTCGCCGCCTACCTGGAAGGAGCTGGCTGGTGAATCAGCGACTGTCGGTGCCGAAGACCTACAAGCTCTACATCGGCGGCAAGTTCCCGCGCAGCGAGAGCGGACGCACCTACGAGGTCGTCTCGTCGAAGGGCGCGTTCCTCGCGAACGCGTCGCTGGCCAGCCGCAAGGATGCCCGGGATGCGGTGGTCGCCGCCCGCGCCGCCCAGCCCGGCTGGGCCGCCGCCACCGCCTACAACCGCGGCCAGGTGCTGTACCGCATCGCCGAGCTGCTGGAGGGCCGGCACGACCAGTTCGCCGCCGAGCTCGTGGCGACCGAGGGCCTCTCCGAGCGGGCGGCCGCGCAGCAGGTCGACACCGCGATCGACGCCTGGGTCTGGTACGCCGGCTGGGCCGACAAGTTCGCGCAGGTCGCGGGCAACGCCAACCCGGTGGCCGGCCCGTACTTCAACATCTCGGTGCCCGAGCCGACCGGCGTGGTCGCGGTGATCGCACCGCAGTCGCCGGCGCTGCTCGGCCTGGTCGCCGTGGTGGCTCCGGCGATCGTCAGCGGCAACACCGTGGTGG
>DATMVL010000290.1:0-9018 GCA_035563175.1 Rhodoglobus sp.
AGCGGGTAGTCGCGCACCAGGTCGACCCAGAACTGGGTGAGCTGCTCGCCCGAGTACTGCGCCTGCTCGAACGAGTAGACGCCGTTCTCGAAGAACTCCGTGGCGGCCACGTCGAGGCCGAGCGCGAAGTCGCGACCGGGCTGGAACCCGGCGGTGGTGATGGCCTGCACGATGAAGTCGAGCGCGGCACGGGCGCCGGGCAGGTCGGGGGCGAAGCCGCCCTCGTCGCCGAGGCCGGTGTTCTGGCCCGCCTTCTTCAGCTCGCCCTTCAGCGCGTGGTACACCTCGGTGCCCCAGCGCAGCGCCTCGGAGAAGCTCTCGGCGCCGACCGGCAGCACCATGAACTCCTGGATGTCGAGCGCGGTGTCGGCGTGGGCGCCGCCGTTGATGATGTTCATCATCGGCACCGGCAGCACGTGCGCGTTCGGGCCGCCGAGGTAGCGGAACAGCGGCAGGTCGGCCGAGTCGGCCGCCGCCTTGGCCACCGCGAGCGAGACCCCGAGGATGGCGTTGGCGCCGAGGGCCTTCTTGTTGTCGGTGCCGTCGAGGTCGATCATGACCTGGTCGATGATGCGCTGGTCGGTGGCGTCGAGCCCCTCGACCGCCGGTCCGATCGCGTCGAGCACGGCGTCGACCGCCTTCAGCACGCCCTTGCCGCCGAAGCGGCCCTTGTCGCCGTCGCGCAGCTCGTACGCCTCGAACGCGCCGGTCGATGCACCGGACGGGACGGCGGCACGGGAGACCGTGCCGTCCTCGAGCAGCACCTCGACCTCGACGGTCGGGTTGCCCCGGGAGTCGAGAATCTCGCGGGCGCCGACTGCCTCGATCACAGACACAGGGGTTCTCCTTCTGGACGTGGGTGGTGGTGGTTCGTCCGCCCGAATCCTACGCGAGCGGCCGGAACTGCAGGTCGGCGGTCGTCGACGTGGACGTGACCGTCGCGAAGTGCGTGAACCCGGATGCGCTGAGCTGGTCGAGCGCGCCGGTCAGGTTGCGCGGGCGCTGCAGCAGCCGCACCCGGCGGCCCTTGCGCACGAGCTCGGCCTGGAGCGCCACGGCGTGCGCCGGCGCCACGTCGCGCTCGTAGATCAGGGCGACCGCGTCGATGCCGCCGCTCTCGGGCAGCTGCACCAGGTCGACGAGCCGCTCGAACCCGAGCGAGAACCCCGCGGCGGGCACGTCGGTGCCGAGGAAGCGGCCGACCATGCCGTCGTAGCGTCCGCCGCCGCCGAGGGAGTAGCCGAGCGCCGGGTGCGCGATCTCGAAGATCGTGCCGGTGTAGTACCCCATGCCGCGCACCAGCCACGGGTCGAAGTGCACGAGCCGGCGGTCGCGGCCGTGCTCGACCGCCTCGCCGATCGCGGCCAGCTGCATCACGGCATCCTCGTCGACCCCCTCGGGCAGTGCGGCGCGGATCGCGTCGGCGCCGAAGGCCTGCTCGGGCAGCTCGGGGCGGCGCAGGAACGCGGCGAGCGCGGCGACCGGCTCGTCGGGGAACGCGCGTTCCCGCAGTTCGGCGACCACGCCATCCGGGCCCAGCTTGTCGAGCTTGTCGATCGTGATGAGCGCCGACTCGTGCACCTTGCGCGGGAAGCCGAGCACGGTGAGCGCGCTGGTGATCAGGCGGCGGTCGTTGACGCGGATGGTGCACTCGGTGAGGCCGAGCGCGTCGAGCGTCGCGGCCGTGGCGGAGATGAGCTCGATCTCGGCCAGCGGGCCCGCCTCGCCGATCACGTCGATGTCGCACTGCACGAACTGGCGGTAGCGCCCCTTCTGCGGGCGCTCGGCCCGCCACACCGGCGCGATCTGGATCGAGCGGAACACGGTGGGCAGCTCGGCGCGGTGGGTGGCGTAGAAGCGGGTCAGCGGCACGGTCAGGTCGTAGCGCAGCCCGAGGTCGGCGAGCTCGAGGGGTTCGGCGGCCTCGCGCAGGCTCTCGACGGTGAGGCCGCGCTTCATCACGGCGAACGCGAGCTTCTCGTTGTCACCGCCCAGCCCGGCGTGCAGCCGTTCGCTGTCCTCCATCACGGGGGTCTCGATCTCGTCGAACCCGTGCGCGCGGAAGCTGTCGCGGATGACGGCGAGCACCCGCTCCCGGCGGGCCTTCTCGGCGGGGAGGAAGTCGCGCATCCCGCGTGGGGGATTCACCGCTGCAGCCACCCGATGATTCTGGCAGACCCCGGCTTGACCCCCGATCGGGGGTGGTATCCTTGAGGGATTCCGTGGGGGCTTTGCGGAATCGACGTCCACCCCGAACTGGGATCGGCTGGACGGGTATCCCCGCCGGTCCCGTGGGGCATGCTTCGCGCTGCCCCGGCGCCCTCCTTCATTTCGGGTTGGAGGAGGGCGCCACCTCAGCGCTGCGGATGTCGGCCTGCAGCTCGCGCAGCGCCCCGCGCAACGCGCGTTCGGCGTCGAGACCGCTCGCATTCGCCGCCGCGACCGTCGCCAGCAGCTGCCGCCCGAGCTCGTCCTCCGTGTCAGGCACCTCGCCCTGCTCCGGCGTCACGCCCACCTTCGCGGCGCGGCCGAACAGCTTGTCGGCCAGCGCCAGTGAGGGCATGCCCTGCGGGATGCCGTCGAGCACGCTGGCGCGCGCCGGCTTCTCAGCGGCCTTCAGCAGATCCCAGCTGGCCATCACGGCATCCGGGGTCTCGGCGATCGCATCGCCGAACACGTGCGGGTGCCGGCCGACCATCTTCGCGGTCATGTGCGCGGCCACGTCCTCCAGCGTGAACCGCCCCTCCTCGCGGGCGATGTCGGCGTGGAACAGCACCTGGTACAGCACGTCGCCGAGCTCCTCGACGAGCTCGTCGTCGTCGCCGGCCTCGATCGCGTCCACCAGCTCGTAGGTCTCCTCGACCAGGTACCGCACGAGGCTCGCGTGGGTCTGCTCGCGATCCCAGGCGCAGCCTCCGGGCGCCCGCAGGCGCTCCAGCGTGGCGATGAGCTCGTCCAGTCGCGGATGCGGTGCCTCGGTCATGCGCACCAGCGTAGGCGGCGCGCTTGACCTTGCCGTTGCGTCAACCGGCAACCTCGTCGGCATGACGAACGCACCTGAACTGCAGACCGGCATCGACCGGACGATCTACGGCATGCCGGCCTTCGCATCGCTGGCCACCACCGAGCTGGAGGCGACGGTCGACTGGTTCACCACGGCCCTCGGCTTCGAGATCCTGTTCGCCATGCCGCCGGGCGACGAGCCGATGCTCGTGCACCTGCGCCGCTGGCGCTACCAGGACATCCTGGTGCGACGGGCTCCGCAACCGCTGCACGCGGGCGCTGGCTGGTCGGTGACCTTCGCCGCCGAGCACGACGAGCTCGACGGACTCGCCGCCCGCGCGCGGGCGCATGGCGCGGGCACGGTGCACGGCCCCGCCGACACGACCTGGAACACGACCGACGTCGTCACCGTCAGCCCGGACGGGGTCGTCGTGGTGTTCACCGCGCGCCGGCCGGAGGACCGGCAGGATGAGGCGTTCTCGGCCGACATGTCGCGGTGGAGCGCCGAGCAGGGCCTGGGGTAGACGGCGCGATCCGCGACTCGAGCAGCGCCTCGCCCGTGCGACACTGCTCGACGTGCGCCGCATGCTGATCGCGATCGTCGCCATCGCGGCTGTGCTGGCGGTGCTGTGGTGGGCGCAGCCTCGTGAGGCGAACGTGCCGGTGCCCGTACCCGCGGCTGCCGGGCCGGTCGCCGTGCCCGCCGACGCACACGATGCCTGGGTCGCGTACGTGCACGACGGCGACACCCTGTTCCTGCAGGACGGCCGCAAGGTGCGGCTGCTCGGGGTCGACACTCCGGAGATCGGCGACACCGCCGAGTGCTACGGCGACGAGGCCACGGCGCTGCTGCGCTCGATGCTGCCCGAGGGTGCGCACCTGCGGGTGCTCGCCGACGTGCAGCGGCTCGATCGATACGGACGGTCGCTGCTGTTCCTGTGGACCGACGACGGCGCATCCGTCAATCTGACGCTGCTCGAGCAGGGCGCCGCCGAGGCCGTCGTGCTCGAGCCGAACGTGCTGTTCGCGAGCGAGCTCGAGGCCGCCGAGGATCGGGCTCAGGCAGCCGGGGCCGGCATGTGGGGCGCCTGTTAGGTCGTCTGCCCGACCCGGTCCTTCGGCATGAGCACCGCGCCGAGCAGGATCACCGCCGAGACGATCGCGACTCCGATGAAGACGGCGGTGCTCGCCTGGATGATCGTGGACGGGTCGGTCTCGTCGCCGCCGAGCCGAGCGATCACGGCGTTCGCGACCGCGCCGAGGATCGCCGCGCCGAGGGACTGGCCGATGGAGCGGGCGAACAGGTTCGTGCCCGTGACGACGCCGCGCTCCTCCCAACCGACGCTGGACTGGGCGCCGACGAGCGAGGGCACCGCCGAATAGCCGAAACCCGCACCGATGAAGAAGCAGACCACGGCGACCATGAGGATCGACGGGTTGGGCGAGAGCACCGCGAGCACGATGGAGCCGGCGACGACCATGAGCCCGCCGACGATCGCCACCCGGCGGAAGCCGTACCGCAGATAGAAGCGGCCGGAGGTCGCGGCGGCCACCGGCCATCCGATCGTGAAGGTGGCGAGCGCCAGCCCGGCCAGCAGCGGCGTCGTTCCGGTGCCGATCTCGAGATAGGTGGGCACGAAGGCGGTGAGGCCGATGAGCCCGGCACCGATCGCGAGGCTCAGCAGCGTGGTGGTGCTGACGATGCGGCGGCGGAAGATGTCGAGCGGCAGCACCGGTTCGGCGGCCCGGCGCTCCACGAGCAGGAACGCGATCAGCAGCAGCGCCCCGACCGCGAAGATCGCGATGCTGATCGGCGACTCCCAGGCCCACGCGTTGCCGCCCTCGAGCACGCCGAGGATGAGCAGCGTCATCGACAGGGTGAGCAGCGTCGCACCGGCGTAGTCGATGCGGTGCCGGCGCCGCTCGACCTTCTCGGCGAAATTGCGCAGGATGAGCCAGCCGGCCAGCAGGCACAGGGGGATGTTGACGAGGAAGATGCCGCGCCAGGCATCCACTTCGGCGAACACGCCGCCGAGGGTGGGCCCGACGACCGAGGCGATCGCCCACACGCTCGCGACGTAGCCCTGCACGCGGGCGCGCTCCTGAAGCGAGTAGATGTCGCCGACGATCGTGATGGTGATCGGCAGGATCGCGCCCGCGCCGAGGCCCTGCACCGCGCGGAACACGATCAGGCTCGGCATGTCCCACGCGACGCCGCAGAGGATCGAGCCGAGCAGGAACACCGCGATGCCGAACAGGATGACCGGCTTGCGCCCGATGGTGTCGGCCAGCTTCGAGTACACGGGCACGGTCACCGCGGAGGCGAGCAGGTACACCGAGAACAGCCACGGGAACGACGAGAAACCGCCCACGTCATCGACGATCGACGGCACGGCCGTCGCGATGATCGTCGAGTCGATGGCGACCAGTCCGGTCGCGACCATGACGGCCAGGAGGATGGGGCCGCGTTCCGAGCGCAGGCCGATCGCGGTGCTCACCTGATGAGTGAAGCACGGCCGGTGCGTCCGTATTCCCGTGACAGCATGGATGCCGTGCTCGATCCGGCGTGGCCGCTCACCCGACCGGTGCTGTGGGTCGCCCTCGCGGTGCTGCTCGCGCTGCTGGTGGTGCGGGCGATCCGCCGCGACCGGCGCGAATATCAGCGGTTCAAGCGGTACCGCACCACGAAGCGGCGGCAGGTCATGCTGCGGCGGTGGCTGCTCGAGTCGTTCCTGAGCTTCGGCGGCCTGACGGCGGTGATGCTGCTGCTGGCCGGGGGGTTCGTCGCGCCGCTGCTCGCCCAGGTGCAGGCGTGGACGCCGGTGCGGTATCTGCGCGAGGCGGTCTCGGCGAGCCCCGTGCTCACCGGCGCGGTGCTGCTCGGGCTCGTGCTCGGCCTGGTCGGGCTCACCGCGGTGGGGGTCGCCGCCGCGCGCCAGGAGGGCGAGGTGCCGGCCGTCGGCGACATCCGGGCGCTCCTCCCCCGGAACCGGCAGGAGCTCGTGCTCGGCGGATTGCTCTCGGTCAATGCCGGCGTGGTCGAGGAGCTCGCGTTCCGGTTCGCGCTGCCGGCGCTGCTCTTCGGCGCGAGCGGCGACGCGGTCGTCGCCGTCGTCGGCAGCGTCGTCGTGTTCGGACTGCTGCACCTCTACCAGGGCGTCCCGGGCATCATCGGGTCGACGGTCGTCGGCGTGCTGTTCATGGCCGCGTTCGTGCTGACCGGCTCGATCGTCGTGCCGATCGTGCTGCACGCCCTGTTCGATCTGCGGTCGCTCGTGCTCATCCCGGTGGCGGTGTACGAGGCGCACCGGATCGACGGGCGCGTGGTGCGGGTGATCGACAAGCAGCTGCGGGTTCCGCGGGCGGGGCCTGCAGAGCCGGCTTCCGATCAGAACGGCGGCGGGTCCGCGGACACGCGGTAGCCGGTCGGACTCGACCAGGTGGTGCGTCCGTCGGCTCGCTCGACCTGCCATCGGCTCTGATGCTTCAGCGTGTGGTGCTTGCGGCAGAGATGCGCGAGGTTGTCGGCCGTGGTGGTGCCGTGATCGGACCAGGCGGTGACGTGGTCGAGATCGCATCGGGCGGCGGAGCGACCGCAGCCCGGGAAGGTGCAGGTCACATCCCGGTGACGCAGCCAGCGTCGCAGCGCCGCCGTGGGCGTGTACTGCCGGGCGTCCATGGTGAGGATGGCGCCGCTCACCGGATCGGTGAGCAGTCGGGTGAGGGACGGTGTCTCCGCGGTGAGGCGGCGGGCGGTCTCGAGGTCGATCGGGCCGACGCCCTCGAGCACCGCCGGTGCGTCGGACGCGCCCAGGAGGCTCAGCATGGGCACGGTGAGCGCGACCGTGACCCCGACGGGTGCGTCGGTGCCCGCGCCGGTCAGCCAGTCGCCGAGGATGTCGGCGCGCAGCTGATCCATCGTGCGCTCCTCGTCGGCGCGCTTGAAGAGCTGGAATGCGGCGGCGTCGAGCCGCGCCTGCGCGGCGGCGAGCGTCTCGTTGGGCAGGCTGGCGCTCAGGAAACCCATGCCGTCGGGACCGGGGTCGCACCATACGCCACGGGCGCGACGGACCCGTTCGCGCTGCGCAGCGTCACCCAGCCGCCTGGCGAGTGCGGCGGCCTTGCGCTTGAACCGGGCGGGTGCGAGCAACGCGAACCCGAGGACGGCGCTCTCGAAAGCAGCCCATCCGGGCTCCGGCAGGTCGCGGACGAGCGACGCCGCCTCCCGCGCGTTCTGCGTGGGCACCGCGCCGTCGGTGAACGCGGCCCAGATACCGGGCAGCCGGTGCTGCAGCGTCGTGGCGTCGAGGTCGTGCATCCGTACGCTCCCCTCGCCCATCGACAGCCGCGCCGCGAGGTCGGCGACGACGGCGCGCTCGGCGAGCTCGATGGCGTCGCCCCGGAGCATCTGCTCGTCGACGAACAGCTCGGGGTGCCGGCGGGCCTCGCCCATCGCCGTCGCGATGAGGCCGTGCACGCGGGCCGCGGTGATCCAGGCGTGCTGCTGCAGCACCTCGGCGTCGTCGAGCACGAACCCGACTCGGGCCGTCGCCGTCAACTCCTCCATGCCCTCATGCAACCAGCGGCCACCGACATCGGTTGCACGAAGAAGCCGGTCAGGTTCTGGTTTGTGGATGGAGCAGGCAGACGGGTGGATGGTGAGGAGAGGAGGCCGAGCAGAGCGCTTGGGCGAGAGGATCCAGCGGACCTGCCGGGGAAACTCCCCGAGCACTGGGAGAATCGTTCCCATGGACCCGGCGTCGACCTACCTCGATGCGTCGCTCGAGCGCTCGCGCGCGACCGGCGTGCAGCGGGCCATCCGCTGGATCGGCGCGATCGCCAGCGCCGGCCTCGGCGACGGCGTGGACGCCCCGGACGTCGACCTCGTGGTGCGGCGCCGCGACACCGGTGCGGAGGTCATCCGCACGCACGCGGACACCGGCTCCCCCGCCGACCTGCTCGCGTCGGTGCGGGAGGAGCTCGAGACGCAGACCGTCACGGAGTTCCTCGAGAGCTGGCGCTAGGCCTCCGCGGGCACCGGCGCCGGGAACAGCGCGCCGAGCAGCTGCCCCGTCCACTCGATCAGGGCGGCGTCATCCGACGACGACGGCAGCGGCACCGTGATCGCCCGGGCCTGCGCCAGGTACCGGGACCCCGGATACATGCGCTGAAGACGCACCTGCACCGAGTCCGGCAGGTCGGCGGGTGCGATGCGCAGCTTGTCGCCCATGACGACGACCTCGCCGAGCGTCGCGCGCTGAGCCGTGCGGCGCAGGCGCGACACCGCGATGAGGTTGAGCACGGGTTGCGGGGGCTCGCCGTAGCGGTCGGTGAGCTCCTCGAGCACCCGGTCGATCGCATCCTCGGAGGCGGTCGGCGACGACGCCGTCGACAGCTTCTGGTAGGCCTCGAGCCGCAGCCGCTCGCTGTCGACGTACTCCTCCGGGATGTTCGCGTCGACGGGCAGCTCGAGCCGCAGCTCGGTCTGGCCCTCGGCCACGTCGCCGCGGAACGTCGAGACGGCCTCGCCGATCATCCGCAGGTACAGGTCGAAGCCGACGCCCGCGATGTGGCCCGACTGCTCGCCGCCGAGCAGGTTGCCCGCGCCGCGGATCTCGAGATCCTTCATCGCGATCGCCATGCCGGAACCGAGGTCGTTGTTCGCCGCGATCGTCTCGAGGCGGTCATGGGCGGTCTCGGAGAGCGGCCTCGTCTCGTCGTAGAGGAAGTAGGCGTACGCGCGCTCGCGGCCACGGCCGACGCGCCCGCGCAGCTGGTGCAGCTGCGAGAGCCCGTACTTGTCTGCGCGGTCGATGATGATCGTGTTCGCGTTCGAGATGTCGAGGCCGGTCTCGATGATCGTGGTCGAGACGAGCACGTCGAACTTGCGCTCCCAGAAGTCGTCGACGACCTGCTCGAGCGCGTGCTCGCCCATCTGCCCGTGCGCGACCGCGATGCGGGCCTCGGGCACGAGTTCGGCGAGCTGCGCCGCGACGCGCTGGATCGACTGGACCC
>DATMVL010000291.1:0-2999 GCA_035563175.1 Rhodoglobus sp.
CGGCATCATCGCGGACGACATCACGGGAGCGTGCGATGTCGCCGCCGGAGTGAGCGCCGCGGGTCTCGATGTCGAGGTGCGCCTCGGCGTGCCGCGACCTGGCGAGCTGCTCGATGCCGCGTGCACGATCGTGGCGCTCAAGTCGCGCACCGCTCCGGTCGCCGATGCTGTGGCCGAGAGCGTCGCCAGCGCCAGGGCGCTGGGAGACGCCGGGGCTCGGCGGCTGTACCAGAAGTACTGCTCGACCTTCGACTCCACGGATGCCGGCAACATCGGCCCGGTCGCCGACGCCCTGCTCGACGAGTTGGCGCCGACGGCGGTGTCGGTCGGCACTCCCGCGACGCCGGCGGTCGGGCGCACGATGCACCGCGGGCACCTGTTCGTCGGGGATCGCCTGCTGTCGGAGTCATCGCTCGCGACGCATCCGCTCACCCCCATGCGCGATCCCGACCTGGTGCGCGTGCTCGCGCGGCAGACGCCGCGCGCCGTGGGATCGGTGCCGATCGAGGTGGTGCACTCGGGGTCGATCCGCGCGCGGGTCCGCGAGCTACGCCGCACCGGTGCGCGCCATGTGCTGCTGGATGCGATCGAGGACTCGGATCTGGATGCCGCGGCGAGCGCGCTCCTGGATGAGGACGGTGTGCTGCTGGGCGGGGCGGCCGGTCTCGCCGTCGCTTTCGCGCGGACGCTGGCCGGCGGTGGGGAGCACGTCGTCGTGGCGCCTCCGGATGGTGGGCGCCTCGTCCTGTCGGGCAGCGGATCCGAGCGCACCCGCGCACAGGTCGCGGCCCACCCCGGCCCCGTGCACACGATTCGCGTCGACGAACTGGCCGGCGACGCCGCGGGCGCGATCGGCGAGGCGCTCCGATTTCTGGACACGGAGACGCAGCGCGGCATCCCGCTCATCACCGCCACCGCCGAGCCCCGCGAAGTCGCCAGGGCGCAGGAGAGATGGGGTCGTGATCGTGCGGCTGCCCTCGTGGAGGAGGCGCTGGCGCGGATCGCGGTCGGGGCGGTGAGCGGTCACGGCATCCGTCGCATCCTCGTCGCCGGGGGTGAGACGTCGGGAGCGGTGGCCGCCGCCCTCGGTGTGACCGCTCTGCGGGTGCGGCGGGTCGTGGCGCCCGGCGTCGCGTGGATGACGGCGACCGATGGCGCGGGGCACGACCTCGACCTCTGCCTGAAATCCGGCAACTTCGGAGGGGAAGCACTCTTCCGCGAGGCCTGGGAGGAGACCGCATGACGGTGCAGCAGCTTGTGGACGCCTGCCACGACCTCGCCGCCGCCGGGCTGTCGCCCGGCAGCTCCGGCAACGCCAGCATCCGCGATGGCGACCGCATCCTGATCACCCCGACCGGCACGGCCCTGCGCCGGGTCACCGCCGACGACATCGCCGAGCTCACCCTCGATGGGGCGCTCGTCTCCGGTCCGCCGCCGACGAAGGAGTGGGCGATGCACCTCGCCGCGTATCGGGCCAGGCCCGACGCAGAAGCGGTGATCCACCTGCACTCGCCGGCAGCGACCGCCGTCTCGTGCCTGCCCCACGCCGACGGCGCCGATCCGCTCCCGGCCTACACGCCCTACCGGATCCGGATGCTGGGCCGCGTGGGCCTCGTCGGCTACCAGCCACCCGGATCAGACGGGCTGGCTGAACGGGTGGGCGCGGCGGCCGCGACCTCGGCGTGCCTGCTGCTCGCCCACCACGGGAGCCTTGTCTGCGGGCCCGACCTGCTGCGGGCCGTCGATCTTGCCGAAGAACTCGAGGCCGCCGCAGCCCTGACCCTGGCGCTGGGCGGCCGGGGTGCAGGCGAGCTGAACCGCGACACCGCCTGGGGGTGACAGGCGCGCCGGTTCACACCGCGAGCACCGCTCCCGCCTGACGCAGGCGATCCTGCAGGAGCGCGATGTCGACCTCCTGCACCGGCACCCCGCCGCGGGCCGCGATCGCGGCGGCGGTGCCGGCGGCCTCGCCCAGCATCTGATACTGCGGCTCCATCCGGATCGACGAGAAGGCGACGTGTGACGCAGAGACGCACACCGACGCGATCACGTTCACGCACTGCTCGCGCGGTGGCACGAGTGCGCCGTAGCCGATGCCGTAGACCGGAACCGGAACCGAGAGATACCCCTCGGTCACCACCATCGCGATCGGGTCGGGGTGTTCGTACACCCAGCGCCACGTCCGCTGCACCTCGCGGATGTCGAGGTGGTACGAGCCGAGCGCGATCACGTCATGCGGCATCCGACCCTGCCGCAGATCGTGCTCGGTGAGCACGGTATCCGAGCGCATCCGCCGGGCCTCGCGCACATAGAGCTGATGCGGCAGATGCCCGGTGTCCACGAACTCATCGGCGGGCAGCCCCCAGTCCTGCATCCCGCGACGCACGCTCGCCGGTACGCCCGGGTCGTTCGAGAGGAACCACAGCAGGTCCTCGGCATGGTGCAGGTGGTGCAGCCGAAGCTCTTCGCGTCGGTCGGCGTCGGCGGTCGGGTATTCCCACGCGGCACCGTCGAGCACGCTCAGCGAGAAGGGCCCCAGCGAGTTGCCGTCGGCCTTGCCCCCGGGAAGGTTGGGCTCCAGGCCGATGTACCGTCCCGCCGGGAGCACGTCGCCTCTGCGCTCGGCGTCCGCGAAGATGCGCCTCCCCAGCTCCCAGTGCGCCTCGTCGTATCCCTCGCGGCGGCGGAAAGGGATGCGGTCGGGCGCCTGAGAGAGGCAGACGCGATACCCGTATGACATCACACCGCCGTCGCCCGCGCCCACGTCGACGAGCGGCTCGTCCCTGATCTGCGGCAGGAGCGGCCCCTCTCGACGCCCGCTCTCGTCGTCGAGGAAAGGCGAGATCCAGGGCGGCGTGGCGTGGCGGCCGGGCGCCGGCTCCTGCCTGCCCGCGAACTGCTCGCCGTAGAGACTTCGGGACTCCCGTCCCACCGTGCATGAGATGCCCGCAGCCGCCAGCAGATCTCCCTCATAGCTCGCGTCGACGAACACATCGGCG
>DATMVL010000292.1:0-3056 GCA_035563175.1 Rhodoglobus sp.
CCGAGTTGCACATCCGCTACGCCGACGGCCAGGGCTCGGCGTCGCTCAACCTCGACGCCGTGCTGCGCCGACTCCGCGTGAAGGGCACGGCCCGCAACCTCCGCACCGTGCGCGCCGTGCTCGACCTCGCCGGGGCGTGACGACCGCTCCGCCGGATCGCCGCCGCCGCCCATCCCGGACCGCCTCCCGCCACCGCGGAGCTTCCCCTGGCGAACTACGAATTCGACGGACGGTCCGTCGAATTCGTAGCAGCGGGGCCGCAGCGTGCTGAGCGTCGCCCGGCGGTCGCTCACAGCCGGCATCCGTCAACAGCAGCGCGGAACGCGACGAGGGCGCGGCGGCGGGCGAGGAGGATCGCGTTCGTGGAGTTGAGTGCGGCGCTCGCGCGAATGGGCGGGTTCGCGAAGCGGAGCGAACTCGTTGGACTCGGTGTCGACGCGGGAGAGATCGAACTCGCGGCCTGGTACGGTCGCCGGCTGATCCGGGTGAGGAAGGGCTGGTACGCGCATCCACACGAGGATGAGGATGTGTTGCGGGCTTGGCGCGTCGGCGGCCGGCTCACGTGCGCGAGCGCGCTCGCTTTCCACGCCGGCGCGGTGCGGCATCCGGTGCTGCACCTGGAGGTCCGGGCGTCGTCGACGCGTCTGCGGGATCCGGACGTCCGGCGCCGGCGGTTGAGTGCCGACTCCGCCGTCGTCGTGCACTGGACCCGGCATCCGGGGCCGGGGGATCGGCGGGCCGTGAGCCTGGAGCATGCCGAGAGGGTGGCCGCCGTGTGCGGCACGCGGGGCGTGCCCGTGCGACCTCAGGCGGCGGCGAGCTCGTCGGCGTCGAGGATCGTGTAGGAGTAGCCCTGCTCAGCGAGGAAGCGCTGACGGTTCTGCGCGAAGTCCTGGTCCACCGTGTCGCGCGCGACGAGGGTGTAGAAGTTCGCGGGCAGCCCGCTCTCCTTCGGGCGGAGCAGACGGCCCAGGCGCTGGGCCTCCTCCTGCCGCGAGCCGAACGAACCCGACACCTGGATCGCGACCGTCGCCTCCGGCAGATCCACCGAGAAGTTCGCCACCTTCGACACCACCAGCAGCTTCGTCGTGCCGTCGCGGAACTCCTGGAACAGGCGCTCCCGCTCCGACACCGGCGTCGAGCCCGTCAGGGCCGGCGCATCCAGGGCCTCCGCGAGCTCGTCCAGCTGATCCAGGTACTGACCGATGACCAGGATGCGCTCGCCCGCGTGCTTGTCGACCAGCGCGCGCACCGCATCCAGCTTCGCCGGCGCCGTCGCCGCCAGCCGGTACCGCTCGTCGTCCGCCGACGCGGCGTACTGCAGCCGCTCGTCCTCCGGCAGATCGATGCGCACCTCGAAGCAGGACGCGGGGGAGATGAAACCCTGCGCCTCGATCTCCTTCCACGGCGCATCGAACCGCTTCGGGCCGATCAGCGAGAACACATCGCCCTCGCGGCCGTCCTCACGCACCAGCGTCGCCGTGAGCCCCAGCCGGCGGCGCGCCTGCAGCTCCGCCGTGAGCTTGAACACCGGCGCCGGCAGCAGATGCACCTCGTCGTACACGACCAGGCCCCAATCCAGCGCGTCCAGCAGCGCCAGATGCGTGTACTGGCCGGCTCGCCGCGCCGTGAGGATCTGATACGTCGCGATCGTGACCGGGCGCACCTCCTTGCGCTCGCCCGAGTACTCGCCGATCTCGTCCTCGGTCAGCGACGTGCGCTTCAACAGCTCCGCCCGCCACTGGCGGGCCGACACCGTGTTCGTGACCAGGATCAGGGTCGTCGTGTCCGTCGCCGCCATCGCCCCGAGCCCGACCAGCGTCTTACCCGCCCCGCAGGGCAGCACCACCACGCCCGAGCCGGCGTCCGTGAAGTTGTCGATCGCCTGCTGCTGGTACGGGCGCAGACCCCAGCCATCCGACAGATCCAGCTCGATGTCGTGCGGCGTGCCCGGGGTGTAGCCCGCGCGATCCTCCGCCGGCCAGCCCAGCTTGAGCAGCTCCTGCTTCAGCTGCCCGCGGGCCCAGGGCTGCACCACCACCGACGCCTCGCCGCGGTGCTCGAACAGCAGCTCGGCCACCTTCTTCGCCCGCATGATCTCGCGCAGCACCGACGGATCCGACGCCGACAGCGTCAACGCCCCGTCGTCGGCCCGCTCGATCACCAGCCGCCCGTACCGGCCCACCGTCTCGGCGATGTCGACCGAGACCGCTTGCGGTACCGGGAACCGCGAGTAGCGCTCCAGCGTGCCGAGCATGTCGTCGGCCGTGTGCCCCGCCGCCCGCGCGTTCCACAGGCCGAGACGGGTGATGCGATAGGTGTGGATGTGCTCCGGCGCGCGCTCCAACTCGGCGAACACCGCGAGGTCGTGCCGGGCATCCTCAGCCGCCGGATGCGCCACCTCGAGCAGCACCGTGCGGTCGCTCTGCACGATCAGCGGACCGTCTGAAGCCATCGGACAAGCCTACGTCGTGACGGGCTCCACCGCCGTGATGCTCGACAGCGGCAGCGTCCGCTCCAGGTCGGTGCGCCGGTCCCGGGCGCGCAGCCGCCCGCCGGCGACCGACGCGGGCTCGAGCTCGTACTGCACCGACGACCCGTCCTGCAGCGTCACCGTCACCGCCAGCGCCGACCTCGTGCGGATCGCCACATCGAGCTGCCGGGTCAGCCAAGCCTTGTCAGTCGCCTCACGGTCGCCCGGGCTCGCCAGCCGCAGCCGCTCGATGAGCGCGAGCACCGGATCCTGCCGGGGGGCGGATGCGGGGGTCGGCCGCCGCGGGCGCTCCGGACGCACCATCCGCCCTTGCGCATCCTCGGCGGCGACCGGATACCGCGCCTCCGCCAGGCTCCAGAACACGACGTCACGGTCGAGGCGGCTGCGCAGCACGTCGCCGTCGTCGTCCAGGGCCAGCGGTGCGAGCGACTGATCCACCGCGATCGTGTGCAGCAGGGTCGCATCGGTCGAACGGATCGCGCTGCTCGAGCCCTCCGCCCGCACCCGCACCAGCCCCAACCGGGCGGCCGCCTCCGCGATGAGGTACTGCAGGGGCTGCGGA
>DATMVL010000293.1:0-8686 GCA_035563175.1 Rhodoglobus sp.
CCGCCAGCAGGTCGACCGAGCCCAGACCGGGGTCGGCAGCGCCTGGAACGGCGGCGACCCCATCGCCGCGATCGGCGACCGGCGGTGGACCAACGTCAAGGCCGGAGCCGACGTGCGCTTCGAGCGCGCGGTCGCGGCCGACAACTACGCCGCCATCGGCGTGCGCAGCAGCGGCGGTGGCTCGTCCAACAACCTCAACGGCACGGGCTACGCGCTCAAGGTCGGCAGCGACGGCAGCTGGCAGCTGCTGCGCATGGGCGCGGTCGTTCGCTCCGGTGCCGCGGCGCCCGGCTGGGATGCCGGCGCATGGCACCGGCTCGAGCTGACCGCCGCCGGCGCGACCCTGACCGGCGCGATCGACGGGAACGAGGTGGTGAGCTGGACGGACGACAACCCGTTCCTCTCCGGCTGGGTCGACCTGGCATCCGGGTTCCACTACACGCAGTTCGACGACCTGTCGGTCGAGCGGGTGGCCGGCTACCTGCCGTACTACGGCGAGTACCTCGACGGCATGGAGCAGACCGACCTGGCCGGGCAGACCAAGCTCGTCTTCGACGGCGCCTGGCTGCACGCCAACGGCGGCGGCATGTTCGAGTACCAGCGGTCGAGCTCGCGCAACCAGGCGGTCGGCGCCGGCGTCAGCTACACCTTCACCGGCAGCGGCCTCGACGTCATCGGCGGCGACGGCACGGCCCGGCTGAACGTGTACGTCGACGGCACGCTGATCCAGGCGAACGCGCCGACGTTCCCGGCGAACCAGTTCCAGCGCACGTTCTCGCTGCGCGGCCTGCCGTGGGGTGAGCACACCGTGCGGCTGGAGGTCGCGAGCGGCACGATCAACGTGGATGCGGTGGCCGTGGCCAGCGTGCCCGCCCAGAAGCCGGCGTCGACCGACGCGCTCGCGGCCGCCGTCGAGGAGGCGCAGGCCATCGAGCGCTCGGAGGACTTCACCGACGCGGGCTGGGCGCTGCTGCAGGACGCCATCGCGTGGGGCTCGGCGGCGGTCGCCGACCCGGTGGGGTACAAGCTCGACGCCGAGGGAGCCGCACAGCTCATCGCGCGCATCGAGGCGGCATCCTTCCCGCTGGCCTCGCGCATCGTCTCCATCGCACCGGTGTCGCTCGCGGTGATCGCCGACGGCGAGCCCGCGCTGCCGGCGACGGTGACCGCGACGCTCGACGACGGCTCCACCCGCGAGCTGCCGGTGGAGTGGGCGGATGCCGACACCAGCCGGCCGTGGAGCACCGTCTCGGTGGCGGGCCGCTACGGCGCCGCGACCGTGACCGCCCGCGTCGAGGTGGTGCCGCACGGCGTCGTCGCCTTCGCCGACGTGAACTCGCCGGACTCGCCGTCGTACCGGGCGATCTCCGAGCTCACCGGGGGGCTGCTCAACGACAAGGCCGACCAGGTGCTGGCGGCCGGCGGGGCCTGGGGCCACTACGGCTTCAACCGCACCGGCGGGCGCGACATCCAGTACAAGGGTCTGGTCGCCGGTCCGTACGACAAGACGACGACCACCGGCATGTACACCGCCAACCAGGTCGGGGCGCGGGTCGGCTACACGATGACCCTGCCTGCCGGGCGCTACACGCTCGTCGCCGGCAGCTACTCGTGGTGGCCCGGCAGCAGCCGCAGCACCGACGTGTACCTGATCGCCGACGGCACGGAGCGCAAGGTCGACTCGTTCACGCTCAACACGGCCACGCCAGGCCGCACCCTGAGCTACGACATCGATCTCGCCGCCGACGGCCCGGTGACGATCGAGCTGCGCGCGACCAACAACCAGTCGCCGATGCTGTCGTGGGTCGCCGCGGTCGAGGCCGCCTACTCGGTCGAGTTCGACCTCGACGGCGGAGTCGGCACCGTGCCCGGCGCGCAGCGGCTGCTGTACGGCGACGCGGTCGCGGTGCCGTCGGGTGAGCCGGTCCGCAACGGGTACCGCTTCACCGGATGGGCCACCACCGACGGCGTGGAGCTCGCCGACGGCTCGACCTACGCCGACCTCGCAGGGGCCCGGGACGTGCTCGGCGTCACGGTGGTCGCGCAGTGGGAGCGCACCGCGCAGGACTGGAAGTCGGCCCAGGTCTATCTCGCGGGTGACCAGGTGATGCGCGGGGACCGCGTGTTCATCGCCCAGTGGTGGACCCGCGGTGAGACGCCCGGCAGCACCGCGACCGGCGCATGGGCCGAGCTCGGTCAGCCGGTGATGTGCTCGGCGGGCATCGAACGGCAGTGGACGAAGTCGTGGGTGTACACCGGCGGTGAGGTCGTCGTGCACGACGGCAAGCTCTGGCAGTCGCAGTGGTGGTCGCGCAACCAGCAGCCGACGCCGAAGCCGTGGGGGCCGTGGAAGCAGGTCGGCACCTGCTGATGCGGGGGTGAGGAGGCCCGGTGTTCCCTTTCGGGGGCGCCGGGCCTTCGCCGTGCGTGGGCGCGCTCACGGTAGAACTGACACCATGAGCGACAACCCGGCGCCGCTCGCGCCCGCCCGCCGCGCGGCGATCCTCGCGCGGCTCGCGCGCGACGGCGCCGTGCGGGTCTCGGACCTCATCGACGAGCTCGCCGTCACCCCGGTGACGCTGCGCCGCGACCTGGCCCAGCTCGAGGACGAGGGTCTGCTGGTGCGGGTGCACGGCGGTGCGGTGCGGCCGACGGCCGGCGGGATGCCCGCCCCCGTGTCGCTCGAGGGCGGCGGGCAGCTCGGCGTGCTGGTGCCGTCGCTCAACTACTACTGGCCGAGCGTCGTGGCGGGGATCGAGGCGGAGGCGCAGCGACTGGGCTTCGCGCTGCTGCAGCGCAGCGCATCCTATGAGCTGCAGGACGAGCGTCCGCTGTTGGAGCGGCTCGTGCGCGAGGAGGGCGTGCGCGGACTGGTCGTGGCGCCGAACACCGACACGGAGCACGCGCAGGACGTGATCGACTGGCTGGCGGGCAGCGGCGTGCCCGCGGTGCTGGCCGAGCGGGATGCGGTGCTGCTGCCCGCGGGAACCCCGGTGGAGTCGGTGACGACCGATCACGGGCTCGGCGCCGCGCTCGCAGCACGGCACTTCGCCTCGCTCGGGCACCGGCGAGTGGGGCTCGTGCTGTCGCGCTTCTCACCCACCTCGCGCAAGATCGAGGCGGGATGGGCGCTGGCCTGCGCTTCGCTCGGGCTCGACACCGGCGAGACCCGTTCGCTGCCGGACCGCAGCAGCCCCGACTTCTCGAGCGCCGTTGCCGCGACCCTCGACGCCGCGGTCGACGCCGGCGTCACGGCGCTGCTGGTGCACTCCGACCCGGAGGCGATGGCGGTCGTCGACGTCGCCCTCAGCCGCGGCATCGCGGTGCCGGGGCAGCTGTCGATCATCGCCTACGACGACGAGATCGCGCGCCTCTTCACCCCCGCCCTCTCCGCCGTCAGCCCGCCCCGAGCCGCGGTCGGAGCCGCCGCCGCGCAACTGCTCGCGGCGCGCATCGCCGACCCCGGGCGCCCGGTGCACCGCGTGGTGGTGAGCCCGGCGCTCAACCTGCGCGAGTCGACGGCCCCCGCGCCCTGACCCGCTGCAGCACGGTGCTGCACACGGCAAGTCCCCCACGGCCGTCGCCTCGAGGGCCGTTGCTCGGCGACTACGGATTCGACGGACGGTCCGTGGAATTCGTAGTCGCGGCGGCGAGACGTCCCGCGCCGACGGGTTGCGCTCAGGCCCGCGGCGCGGCCGTCGAGTCGCGCACGACGAGTTCGGGGCTGAGCTGCACGCGGTGGACGGGGCGGTCGGGCTCCTCGATGCGGCGGATGAGCAGCTCGGCCGCGGTCGCGCCGACGGACGCGCGCGGCGGGCTCACCGCGGTGAGGGCCGGCGTGAAGAGCTGAGCGACCTCGTCGTCGTAGGCGATGATCGACAGGTCGTCGGGCACCGAGATGCCGCGCGTGATCGCGAGGTCGACGAAGGCCATCGCCTCCGGGTCGGAGTGCACGAGCAGCGCCGTGGTGCCGGTGCGCTGGGCGGTATCGAGGGTCGCGTTCACGATGCCCGAGAAGTCGGCGCTGCGACGATCCGGCAGGAACTGCTCGAAGTGCTGCGCCGGCGTCAGCCCCAACTCCTCGCAGGCGACCTCCCACCCGACCTTGATCTTGCGCGAGGTTGGGGACTCGCGGGAGAAGATCAGCCCCACCTTCCGGTGCCCGAGCGACGCTAGATGCCGCGCGGCGAGCAGCGCGCCCAGCGCGTGATCCGTCGTCACCGACTCGACCGGCGTGCGCTCGGGCTGGCGCACCGCCTCGCGCTCGACCAGCACCGCGGGCACGCCCCGGTCGCCGAGCCACTGGATGACGTCCTGCGCGTGCGGGGTGTCGGTGTTCGGCGCGACGATGAGGCCGCGCACGTCGTCGCTGCGCACGAGTCGCTCGAGCACCGGCCGCTCATCCTGCAGCTCGTACGAGGCGCCGCGCAGCAGCACGTCCATGCCGTGCCGCGAGGCGGTCTCCTCGATACCGCGCACCACGCTCGGCCAGTAGTAGTTCAGCGACGGCACCAGCACCGCGATCGAGCCCGCCTTGGTGGATGCCGGTGCGCCCGGCACGGGGAGGTCGGCGTCGTACGCGGCGACGGCTCCACCGTGCACGCGGACCAGAAGGCCCTCCTCCTCCATCTGCGCCAGATCGCGGCGCAGCGTCACCGGAGCGACGCCGAGGTCGGTGATGAGCTGGGAGATGCGCACCGCACCGTCACGGGCCAGGGCGTTGAGCACGTGGGCGCGACGGGCCGCCGCCAGTGGCGCCTGCTGCATCTGATCGGTCATCGGCCATCCTCGGTCCGTCGGTCCTGTTCTACCGCGACCGTCGCCGTCGCACGGCCGGTCACACGCAGTTCGAGGCGGGTGAGTCGCGCGCCCCACACCCCGGCGAGGATCGGGTCGTCCAGCTCGCGCACCGTCGTGGTCGCCGGTACCTCGGCCGGCCAGGTGATGCGCACCGGCGTCGCGCCCTCGAGCGGCGTCACTCGTGCCCCGCCCTCACCGACCGTCACCTCGCCGGCGAGCAGCAGGTGCAGGAACGTGGGCGGTTCATCTTCGAGCGGGTCGAGTTGCCAGGCATCCTCGATCACGGCCCGTCCGGGCTCGAGGCGCACCTCCCGGCGCCACGTGCTCAGGCCGGGAACCGGGTACGCGGCGGCCAGGTCCATCGTCAGCGCGGCCTCCGCCGAGAACGTGCCGCTCGCGGCATATGCGCGGCCGACGCCCTGCGCGACGCCGCGCACCTCGGGCACGTTGTGCCACGAGCTCTGCATCGTCCAGATGTCGTAGCGGCCCGGACCGAAGGTCTGCAGCGTGTAGGTCGGCCGACCCGCGTCCACCACGACGGGCACGCCGTCGGTGGCCACTACGAAGGTGCCGACATCGTTGTGGTTGTGGTGCTCGTCGTTGTGCCCGCCCTTCGCCGCGACCGTCAGGCCGGCAGGCGAGCCGCCGCGCTCGCGGACGATCAGCACCTCGGTCGACGGCAGCCAGACGCGCTCGGGGAGTGGCGAGGCGGCGGGATGCGCGGCGATCCATTCGGGATCGGTGAGCGCGCGCAGCAGCCGGCCGAGACCCGGGCGCTCGGAGGTCACCGGCCCGCTCGGGTCGCGGTGCGCCGCGGCGTGGGCGAGGGCATCCGCATCGCCCACCGCCCGGGCGGCACGGTGCAGCGCGTGCCAGGGCTGCTCCTCCGTGGGGCGGGCCTGCCCGTCGGCGAGATTCAGGTACCAGTCGCCGCCGAGGTGCATGCGGTGCGGGAACGCCACCGTCTGCCGCAGCGACTCGACCGCCGGAGCCGCATCGAGGGCGCCGCCGCTCGCGTGCCGCAGCAGGTCGAGGGCCTCGAGGGCCCGGCAGGCGCCGTTCCACCAGTACAGGTAGCCCTCGTCGATCGCGCCATCGTCGGGCAGCGACGCGACGTAGCGGTCGAGACCCTCGATCGCGAGCGCCACGACCCGGTCGCGGTCATCCCCGGGAGCCATCAGCTGCAGCGCGGCGAGCATGACGTTGCCGTGGATCCACGGGTTCCAGTTGTGCACGTCGCCGTCGAGGCCGATCCAGTGCCAGTCGCGCCGGCGCACGAACGGATCGATCACGCGCTGCTCGGACTCCAGTCGGATGCGCTCGCGCAGCCCGGGGTAGCGCTCGTCGAGCGCGGCACCGAGCACGTGGTCGGTCCAGGCGAGCTGGCCGACGACCTCGCCGGCACCCAGGTCGAGGAACGGATCGGTCACGGTCGGGAGCACCGAGCCGTGCATGCGGAACGTGTCGTCGTGCGCCGGCCAGCACCACGAGCTCTGCTCGAGCAGCAGCACGACGCCGTTGGCGACCTCGTCGGTCCAGCGGTCCTCGAGCGTGGCCGCGGCCGCGACGGTCGCGCGGCTCAGCCGGTGCTGGCGCGCGAAGGCGGGCGTCTCCCAGCCGACCCGGTCGCCGTCCCGGTGCACCCGGGCGGCGGCGCTCGCCAGCGGCTGGGGCCAGGGGGTGCCGAGGTCGTCCTCGGCGCGCGCGAGCAGGTCGGCGACGGTGACCGCGTCCGCCGCTGACCAGGCGGCGCGATCGGAGGCCGGGGCGACGGGGAGCGCGCGGTCCGGCGGCAGCAGCGCAGCGGTCCGGTCCCCGAACACCGAGGCCAGGGGACCGCGGAACGGCTCGGCCATACCGGGCTCCCTTCGCCATCGAATCGATCAGAAACGATCATAACAGCACTTTTTCGTGTTGCAATGATCGAAAAGGGTTGTTACGCTCCCAAAACGGTCGCACCGAGTGTGATCCAGCAGGCCCCTCGTTCAAAGGAGAATCCGCGTGACGATCGAGTCCACGACCACCACGCCGGGTGCGCTCGGCGAGGGTGACTGGACTCGCGAGCAGTGGCTCGACTACGCGGATCTGCTGCTCGACGGCGCACGTCGCTACGCCTCGCCGAATCACGCGCGCATCACGCCACCCGGCGCCGAGGGCGGCTACGGCACCGCCGTCGACGGGCTCGAGGGCTTCGCCCGCACGTTCCTGCTCGCCGGCTTCCGCATCGCGGGGGAGCGCGGCCAGGGCGTCGACGACCTCATCGACTTCTACATTCGCGGCATCGCCGCCGGCGTCGACCCCGACGCCCCCGACCGCTGGGTGCGGCTCACCGAGCATCCCCAGGCCAAGGTCGAGGCGGCGTCGCTCGCGCTCATCCTCGACCTCACGTGGCCCTGGATCTGGGACCGGCTCGACGCGACGACCCAGCAGCGCGTCATCGACTACTTCGCCCCGGCCGTCGGCGACCAGAGCTACCCCCGCACGAACTGGCTGTGGTTCCGGCTCGTGGTGCAGACCTTCCTTCGCTCGGTCGGCGGCCCGTGGTCGCCGCAGGACGTCGCCGCCGATCTCGCCCTGCACGACTCGTTCGGCCGTGCCGACGGGTGGCTGAGCGACGGCGACGAGCGCTCGTACGACCACTACGTCGGCTGGGCCCTGCACCTGTACCCGGTGCTGTGGTCCAGGATGTCCGGAGCCGCCGAGCTCGCCGCCGGCCGCACCGAGCGCGACATCGTCGCCCTCGACCGCTACCTGCAGGATGCGATCGCCCTCGTCGGCGCCGACGGCTCGCCGCTGATCCAGGGCCGCAGCCTGATCTACCGCTTCGCCGCCGCCGCCCCGTTCTGGGTCGGCGCCATGGCCGAGGTGCCGTCGCTCTCGGCCGGCACCTTGCGCCACGCGGCCGGCGCGATCGTCGGGCACTTCGCCGAGCACGGCTCGCCCGACGCGAACGGCGTGCTCAGCATGGGCTGGCACCACGAGTGGCGCCGCCTCGCCCAGAACTACTCCGGCCCGGCGTCGCCGTACTGGGCGACCAAGGGCATGCTCGGCATCGCGCTGCCCGCCGACCACCCGGTGTGGAGCGCCCCCGCGCAGCCGCTGCCCGTGCAGCTCGCCGACACCCGCCGCGCCGTGAGCGCAGCCGGCTGGCTGATCTCCGGCACCGCCGCCGACGGCATCGTGCGCGTGATCAACCACGGCACCGACCACGCCGCCCCCGGCACCCTGGTGGGCGACTCGCCGCTGTACGCGCGGCTCGGCTACTCCACCGCCACGGCGCCGCTGCTGAACGGCCGCGCCTGGGGCGAGGCGCTCGAGCAGTCGGTGGCCCTGCTCGACCCGTCGCTCGGGGCGACGCACCGCGCCGCCATGGAGCTCACCGAGGTGCGCCAGGATGCCGATGCCGGCGTCGCCGCCTCGGTCGCCACCGCGCACTGGTTGGCTCCATTCCCGCAGCAGACCCGGCACGGCTCCGGCATCGAGGGCGACATCACCGTCGCCGGCCGGGTCGAGACCGTCTCAGTCGTGCGCGGCGCCTGGGAGGTGCGGCTGGTGCGGGTGCTCTCGCTCGAGCCCGGCTCCGACCCGGTGGCGCTGCGCGTCGGCGGGTGGGCCGTCGCCGGCGAGGAGGCGCCGAGCGCGTCGACGAGGCCGGGGGCCGCGATCGCGACCGACGCGCGCGTGCGCAGCGGCATCCACTCGCTCTCCGCCGCCGGCGACCCCGAGGTCGTCGCCCGCGATCAGGCCAGCCCGCTGGGCGACGCCGCCTCGGTGCCGGTGCTGAGCTTCCCCGTCGAGATCGGCCGGTGGATCGTGACGGCCGTCGAGCTCGCCGGTGTGACCACGACCGAGACGGAGCCGCCGACGGCGTCCGTCGAGGGCGACG
>DATMVL010000294.1:0-3833 GCA_035563175.1 Rhodoglobus sp.
TGTTCCACATCGAGCCCTCGTGCAGCTGGGTCACGCCCATCACGATCTGGCACGACTTGACGCCGTTCTCGTGGATGTACTGGTTCAGCGTGCGCCGGTTGCTGGTGACCTGGTCGCCGAGCTCGCGCACGGTGCCCTCGCCGGGCGAGACGAGCGCGGCCGGGTAGCTGGTGTGGGCGGGCGCGGAGAACAGGTAGAACTGGGCGTCCTGACCCTCGAACACGACGTCGCGGATGCCGCGGCCCAGGTACAGGCAGGCGCCCTTGACGAGCTCGTAGACCTCGCCGTCGGCGGTGACCGTGCCGGTGCCGCCGACGTTGATGATGCCGACCTCGCGGTGCTCGAGGAAGTAGTCGGAGCGGATCTCCGGGTAGCCGGTCAGCGCGAGCTGCTTGCCGGCGGGCACGGCGCCGCCGAGCACGATGCGGTCGTGGTGCGTGTAGACGACCGTGACCTCGCCGGGCACGAACAGCTCGGGCACGAGGAAGGTGTCGCGCAGCTGCTGCGTGGTCATGCCCGGAATCTGGGCGGGGTTGGTCGCGTAGCGCTGTTCCACGGTGTTCTCTCTTCTGTTCGGAGGGCTATCGGACGAGCCAGCCGCCGTCGACCGGCAGGATGGCGCCGGTGACGTAGGCGGCGGCGTCGGAGGCGAGGAAGACGACGGCGCCCTGCAGGTCACGGTCGGCCCCCCAACGGCCGGCCGGGATGCGGGCGACGATCGTCTTCTCGCGCTCGACATCCGCCCGGATCGCAGCGGTGTTGTCGGTCTCCATGTACCCGGGCGCGATCGCGTTGACGGTGACCCCGGATGCGGCCCATTCGTTCGCGAGCGCCTTGGTCAGCCCGGCGACGGCGTGCTTCGATGCCGCGTAGGCGGGCACGAGGATGCCGCCCTGGAACGAAAGCATCGATGCGATGTTCAGGATGCGGCCGCTGCCGCGCGGCACCATGTGGCGCCCGGCGGCCTGCGACAGGTGGAACACGGCGTCGAGGTTGACCGTGAGCACGTCGTCCCAGTCCTGAGCTGCGAACTCGAGGGCCGGCGCGCGCCGGATTGTGCCGGCGTTGTTCAGCAGGATGTCGAGCCGCCCGAGCTCGGTCACGACCTCGTCGACGGCGGCGTGCAGCTGCTCGGGCGTCGCGGTGCCGAGGTCGGCCCCGATGAGGTGCGCCCGGCGGCCCAGCGCGCGGATCTCGTCGGCGGTGGCGGATGCGTCGCCGCGGCTGAGGATGGCGACGTCGGCGCCCGCCTCCGCGAGCGCGATCGCAGCGGCGCGACCGAGGCCGCGGTTGGCGCCGGTGACGAGTGCGACCCGGCCGTCGAGGCTGAACGAGTCGAAAATCATGCGGACTCCCGGAAGGTGGTGGTGAGTTCGCCGACGCCGGCGACGCGCACGGTGACGGCGTCGCCGTCGGCGAGGGGTCGGTGGCGCTCCTGCGCCTCGGGCAGCTTCTGCGGCGTGCCGGTGGAGATGATGTCGCCGGGCTCGAGCGTCATCACGGTGCTCAGGTAGTGCACCAGGAACGGCATCGAGAAGATGCAGGTCGAGGTGCTCTGCGACACGGTGACGACGCCGTCGCGCACCACCTCGACGAGCAGGTCGCCGGGGTCGGCGATCTCGTCGGGCGTGACGAGCACCGGGCCGAGCGGCCCGAACCCGTCGAAGTTCTTGCCGAGCGCCCACTGGCTGGTGCGGCGCTGCCAGTCGCGCGCGGACACGTCGTTGAACACCGTGTAGCCGGCGACGTGCTCGGCGGCGCGCTCGAGCGGCACGTTCTTCGCGGTGCGCCCGATCACGACGGCGATCTCGCCCTCGTAGTCGACGTCGGCGTCGACGGCCGGCAGCGGCACGGCGTCGCGCGGACCGACGAGCACGTTCGGCGTCTTCACGAACACGTCCGGGAACTCGGGATCGGGGTCGGCGGTCGTCGCCCCGTCGGGCACATGCCCGCGGTAGTTGTAGCCGACGCAGAGGATCTTCCCCGGTCGCACCGGCGCGAGCAGCTCGATCTCGTCGAGGGCGAGGGTCTCGGCCTCGCCGACTACGGATTCCACGGACGGTCCGTCGAATTCGTAGCCGCGCGCGAGATGCTCCTCGAGCGGGCCCGCGGCGAGGTCGCGCACCCGATCGCCGGGCAGCAGTTCGCCGGTGCGCAACCCGGAGGCCGCGCGGTAGGTCAGCAGCCTCACCAGTACGGCCGCCATCCCGGCCGGGTGACGCGGGTGAGCGCCTCGAGGTAGAAGTAGTCGCCCCAGAGGGTGCCCTCGTCCACGCCGTTCGCCTTCGGCAGGTCGTAGACGCCGTGCAGCAGCAGGGCATCCGACGCCTCGGGGGTCGACGGCGTGTAGTGCGAGATCAGCGCCGCGAGCATGTCGTGGGCGGCGGCGGTCGCGCGCTCGGGCTGGCTGCCCAGGTGCGCGAGCTCGAGCAGCCCGCAGACGGCGATCGCGGCGGACGAGCTGTCGCGCGGGGCGTCGCTGCCGTCGGTGTAGACGAGATCCCAGTACGGCACTCCGTCGGCTGGCAGGTGGTCGAGGAAGTAGTCCGCGCAGCGCCAGGCCGAGTCGAGCAGCCGCTCGTCGCCGGTGGCCTCGTAGTTGAGGGCGAAGCCGTAGATGCCCCACGCCTGCCCACGAGCCCAGCACGAGTCGTCGAACGCGCCCTGCTCGGTCGCGCCGCGCACCGGGCGGCCGGTCTCGACATCCCAGTAGAAGGTGTGGAAGGTCGAGTCGTCGTCGCGCAGGATGTGCTCCCGCAGCTGGGCGGTGTGGCGGCGCACCGCATCCTCGAACCGGGGGTCGCCGGTCTGCTGTCCCGCCCAGGTGAGCAGCGGCATGTTCATCAGGCTGTCGATGATGGTGCGGCCGCGCTGCTTCGGGTCGCTGAGGTCGCCCCAGGCCTGGATGATGCCGGCCGGTTCCAGGAAGCGGCGCATCAGGTGGTCGGCGGCGAGCAGGCTCGCCTGCCGCGCGGGCTCGTCGGCCAGCAGACGCCAGGCCGGCACCGTCGACAGGCTGTAGAGGAAGCCGAGGTCGTGGGTGTGCAGATCCTCGCCGTCGCGAACCCGGCGCTCGAAGTCGGCGGCGTGCCGCAGGGCGGCGTCACGGAACGCGTCGTCGCCGGTCGCCTCGAACGCGAGCCACTGCAGGCCCGGCCAGAAGCCGGTGGTCCAGCCGCGGTTGCCGCCGAGCGGGAAGGCCCCCTCGGCCGGGCGCGGCTGGTAGCGGTCGTCGATCGTGGTGTCGCCCGGGTAGGCGTCGCCGAACGCACCGATGTTGCGGCGCACCGTGCTGAGCGCGGCGTCGAAGGCGGTGTCGACCGCGATGGCGGAGCCCTGTGCGGGCTGGATGGAGGTCATCGGTGTGGCTCTCTGGTGTTCGAGGGTCAGGAGGCGGTGGCCTCGTCGGTGGCCAGCACCGGACGGAGGGTGTAGCGGGAGTTCGCCCAGGCGAGGTACAGGGCGGGCGCCGCGCTGAGCCCGATCGCGAGTGCCGGCATCGACGCGAACAGCATCAGCTGCGTGCCGAGCACGACCATGGAGACGGCGGTGAGGTACCAGCGGCGGGCGCCGAGGTACAGGCTCGCCTTGATCACGTCGCGCAGTCGCGCCGCCGGCGCCTCCGAGATGGCGACGAGGGCGACGAGCCCGGTCGCGAGGGCCAGGGCCGCGAGCACACCGAGCACGGGGATGATCACGACGCCGGCCTGCAGGGGCGAGAGCATCCGCACGTCCACCAGCAGCACGACCAGCAGGGCCGACAGCGCGACGCCGAGCAGCATCGACCTGCGCCAGGTCGCGCGCCAGCCGGCGGTGAACGGCCGCACCACGCC
>DATMVL010000295.1:0-2395 GCA_035563175.1 Rhodoglobus sp.
CGCCGCACTGGTTCTGCTCGTCGTGCGCCTTCAGCTTGCTCGTGCGTCGCATGACCTTGCCGTAGAGCGCGTGCTTCACGCGGTCCTCGACCAGGACGACGACGGTCTTGTCCATCTTGTCGCTGACCACGAGCCCCTCGCGGACCTTGCGGCCCCCGCGTGCCTCGGTCTGGGTGCTGCTCACGTCGGTGCTCATCTCGTTGGCCTCGCTCATGCGTCACTGCCTTCCGCGCCGGGAGCCTGACGGATCCCCAGCTCGCGCTCCCGCACCACGGTGTAGATCCGGGCGATGTCGCGCTTGACCGTCCGCAGACGGCCGTGGTTCTCGAGCTGACCGGTGGCGGACTGGAACCGGAGGTTGAACAGCTCCTCCTTGGCCTCCCGCAGCCGGGTCTCGAGGTCGGCGTTGGTCATCTCGTCGAGCTCGTGGGCCTTGGTCGTCGCGGCCATCAGATCTCACCCGCCTCTCGCACGACGAAGCGGCACTTCATCGGCAGCTTGTGCATGGCCCGGCGCATCGCCTCGCGGGCGACGTCCTCCGGGACACCGGACAGCTCGAACATCACCCGTCCGGGCTTGACGTTCGCGACCCACCACTCGGGCGAGCCCTTGCCGGAACCCATGCGGGTCTCGGCCGGCTTCTTGGTCAGCGGGCGGTCGGGGTAGATGTTGATCCACACCTTTCCGCCACGCTTGATGTGCCGGGTCATCGCGATACGAGCCGACTCGATCTGGCGGTTGGTCACGTAGTGACCCTCGACGGCCTGGATGCCGAAGTCGCCGAACGCGAGGCTCGTCCCGCCCTTGGCGGCACCGGTCCGCTTCGGGTGGTGCTGCTTGCGGTGCTTGACCCTTCGGGGCATCAACACGGCTCAGCCCTCCGTCGGGGTGGTCGTCGGGGCAGCGGCCTCCGCCGGAGCGGCGACCGGAGCCTCGGTGGTGGTGGCGGTCTCGGCCGCACCCTCGGTGCGACCGGAACGGGTCGGGCGGTCCGCACGGGTGCCACGCGTGGGACGGTCGCCCCCGCGAGCGGGACGGCCGCGGCCCGGAGCACCGGCGCGCGCGGCGGCCTGCGCCTCGCGCTCGGCGCGGGTGCCGGCGACCTCGCCCTTGTAGATCCAGACCTTCACGCCGATGCGGCCGAAGGTGGTGCGGGCCTCGTAGAAGCCGTAGTCGATGTCCGCACGGAGCGTGTGCAGGGGCACGCGGCCCTCGCGGTAGAACTCCGAGCGGGACATCTCGGCGCCGCCGAGACGACCCGAGCACTGGATCCGGACGCCCTTGGCGCCGGAGCGCATCGAGGTCTGGATCGCCTTGCGCATCGCGCGCCGGAAGGCGACACGGCCCGACAGCTGCTCGGCCACGCCCTGGGCGACCAGCTGAGCGTCGATCTCGGGGTTCTTCACCTCGAGGATGTTCAGCTGGACCTGCTTGCCGGTGAGCTTCTCGAGCTCGCCGCGGATGCGGTCGGCCTCGGCGCCGCGGCGACCGATGACGATGCCCGGGCGGGCGGTGTGGATGTCCACGCGGACCCGGTCACGGGTGCGCTCGATCTCGACCTTGGAGATCCCGGCCCGCTCCATGCCCTTGCTGAGCAGGCGACGGATCGCGACGTCCTCACCGACATAGCTCTTGTACAGCTTGTCGGCGTACCACCGGCTCTTGTGGTCGGTGGAGATGCCGAGGCGGAAACCGTTCGGGTTGATCTTCTGACCCATCAGGCCTTCCTGCCCTTCTTCTCGGTGATGACGGCCGTGCGCGGCTGCACCACGAGGGTGATGTGGCTCGTCCGCTTGTTGATCCGCGAGGCGCGGCCCTGGGCACGTGCCCGCCAGCGCTTCATCGTCGGGCCCTCGTCGACCATCGCCTTGCTGACGACCAGCGTGCCGGCGTCGAGCCCCTCGGTGCCGGTCGCGTTGGCGACCGCGCTGGCGAGGACCTTGCGAACGGTCTCCGCTGCCGCCTGCGGCGCGAACTGCAGCAGGTCGAGCGCGTCCTGGACGTCCTGGCCACGCACCATGTCGACGACCCGGCGGGCCTTCATGGGGGTGATGCGGACGAAGCGGGCGCTGGCGAAAGCGCCGGGCTCGTCACCCAGCAGGCTCTCGCGGCGGGCGCTCACCTGCCTACGCTCCATAGTGCTCATGAGTATCTCGTCTCCGTTTCGCGACCGCCTCAGCGGCGGCGGCTCTTCCGGTCGTCCTTGACGTGCCCGCGGTAGGTGCGGGTCGGGGCGAACTCGCCGAGCTTGTGACCGACCATCGAGTCGGTCACGAACACCGGCACGTGCTTGCGTCCGTCGTGCACCGCGATGGTGTGACCGATCATCTCGGGCACGATCATCGAGCGGCGCGACCACGTCTTGATCACGTTGTGGCTGCCCTTCTCGTTCTGG
>DATMVL010000296.1:0-3621 GCA_035563175.1 Rhodoglobus sp.
GCATTCGTCGACCAGTACTTCACCGGCACCGTGAGCCTGCTCGGCGGCGTCGGGATGGAGGTGCTCGCGGCGGAGAACGCGGCGCGGCATGCGCAGGCGTATCCGCAGGACGGCGCCACCATCGCGCACGAACGGCTGGCCGTCGGCGGCGAGTATCAGTGGCGGCGCGACGGGCCGCCGCACATGTTCAACCCGGACACCGTGTTCCGGCTGCAGCACTCGACCCGGGCGCGCCGCTACGACATCTACCGCGACTACACGCGGCTCGTCGACGAGCAGACCGAGACACTCCGCACCCTCCGCGGCCTGTTCAAGCTGCGCACGGGACTGCGGCCCGAGGTGCCGATCGACGAGGTCGAGCCGATCGAGTCGATCGTCAAGCGCTTCAACACCGGTGCGATGAGCTACGGCTCGATCAGCCAGGAGGCGCACGAGACCCTCGCCATCGCGATGAACCGCATCGGCGGCCGGTCGAACACCGGCGAGGGCGGCGAGGACGTGGAGCGGCTGCTCGACCCCGAGCGGCGCAGCGCGATCAAGCAGGTCGCCTCGGGCCGGTTCGGCGTGACGAGCATGTACCTCACGCACGCCACCGACATCCAGATCAAGATGGCGCAGGGCGCGAAGCCCGGCGAGGGCGGCCAGCTCATGGCCCAGAAGGTGTACCCGTGGGTCGCCCGCACCCGCCACTCGACGCCCGGCGTCGGCCTCATCTCGCCGCCGCCGCACCACGACATCTACTCGATCGAGGACCTCAAGCAGCTCATCTTCGACCTCAAGCGCGCCAACCCCGAGGCCCGGGTGCACGTCAAGCTGGTCAGCCAGTCGGGCATCGGCGCGGTCGCGGCGGGCGTGACGAAGGCGAAGGCCGACGTCGTGCTGGTCTCCGGCCACGACGGCGGCACCGGTGCGTCGCCGCTCAACTCGCTGAAGCACGCGGGCACGCCGTGGGAGATCGGTCTGGCCGAGACCCAGCAGACGCTCATGCTCAACGGCATGCGCGACCGGGTCACCGTGCAGGTCGACGGGCAGATGAAGACGGGCCGCGACGTGATCGTGGCGGCGCTGCTCGGAGCCGAGGAGTTCGGATTCGCGACCGCCCCGCTCGTGGTGAGCGGCTGCATCCTGATGCGCGTCTGCCACCTCGACACCTGCCCGGTGGGCGTCGCGACGCAGAACCCCGAGCTGCGCTCCCGGTTCAACGGCAAGCCCGAGTTCGTCGTCAACTTCTTCGAGTTCATCGCCCAGGAGGTGCGCGAGTACCTCGCCGCCCTCGGATTCCGCAGCATCGAGGAGGCCGTCGGCCACGCCGAGATCCTGGATGCCGACCGTGCGATCGAGCACTGGAAGGCCGACGGCCTCGACCTCGCGCCCATCTTCGCCGGCCCCCAGTTCGACGAGGCCGAGCCGCGCACCAAGCGCGTCGAGCAGGACCACGAGCTGGAGGACCACTTCGACCAGCGCCTGGTGCGCCTCGCCCACGACGCGCTCGAGCACGGCACGCCGGTCGCCATCGACCTGCCGATCCGCAACACCGAGCGCGCCGTCGGCACCCTGCTCGGTCACGAGGTGACCAAGCGGCACGGCGAGAACGGACTGCCCACCGGCACCATCGACGTGCGGCTCACCGGAACCGCCGGGCAGTCGCTCGGCGCGTTCATGCCGGCCGGCATCACGCTGCGGCTCGAGGGCGACAGCAACGACTACGTCGGCAAGGGCCTGTGCGGCGGGCAGATCGTGATCCGCCCGCACCGCTCGAGCGTGTTCCCGGCCGAGCGCAACGTCATCGCCGGCAACGTCATCGGCTACGGCGCGACGCAGGGCAGCATGTTCCTGCGCGGCATCGTGGGGGAGCGGTTCCTGGTGCGCAACTCCGGCGCCACCGCGGTCGTCGAGGGCGTGGGCGACCACGCGCTCGAGTACATGACCGGCGGGCTCGCCGTCATCCTCGGCTCCACCGGTCGCAACCTGGGCGCCGGCATGTCGGGCGGCACCGCCTACATCCACGACCTGCGCCCGGAGCGGGTGAACCCGCAGTCGGTCGCTTCCGGCGAGCTCGAGCTGCTGCCGCTCGGCAGCGGCGACGTCGAGATCCTCGCCGACCTGCTGCGCCGTCACGTCGACGAGACCGACTCCGCCGTCGCCGCGCGCATGCTGGAGAACCTGGACGAGACCGTCTCCCGATTCACGAAGGTGCTGCCGCGCGACTACGCGGCCGTGCTGCAGACCCGTCAGGCCGCCGTGGACGAGGGGCTCGACCCCGACGGCGATGTGGCCTGGCAGCGCATCCTGGAGGTGACCAATGGCTGACCCGAAGGGATTCCTCAAGGTCCCCGAACGAGAGACCCAGCCGCGCCGGCCCGTCGCCCTGCGGCTCATGGACTGGAAAGAGGTCTACGAGCAGCAGGACGGCGCCACGCTGCGCCGGCAGGCGGGGCGCTGCATGGACTGCGGCATCCCGTTCTGCCACCAGGGCTGCCCGCTCGGCAACCTCATCCCCGAGTGGAACGACCTGATGTGGCGCGGCGAGACCGCGCAGGCCGTCGACCGGCTGCACGCCACGAACAACTTCCCGGAGTTCACCGGCCGGCTGTGCCCGGCGCCGTGCGAGTCGTCGTGCGTGCTCGGCATCAACCAGCCCCCGGTCACCATCAAGCAGGTCGAGGTGTCGATCGCCGACGCCGCCCTCGCCGGCGGTCTCGCCCCGCACCCGCCGGAGCGCCTCACCGGCAAGACCGTCGCGGTGGTCGGCTCAGGCCCCGCCGGTCTCGCAGCCGCCCAGCAGCTCACCCGGGCCGGGCACACCGTGGCCGTGTTCGAGCGGGAGGATCGCATCGGCGGCCTGCTGCGTTACGGCATCCCGGACTTCAAGATGGAGAAGAAGGTGATCGACGCCCGCCTCGCGCAGATGCAGGCCGAGGGCACCCGCTTCCGCGCCGGCGTCGAGATCGGCGTCGACATCACCTGGGACGACCTGAAGCATCGGTACGACGCCGTGCTCATCGCGACCGGCGCGACCGTGCCGCGCGACCTGGCCATCCCCGGCCGCGACCTGCTCGGCGTGCACTTCGCGATGGACTACCTGGTGCCGGCGAACAAGGCCGTCGCGGGCGACCCGGTCGGCGAGCAGATCACCGCTGAGGGCAAGCACGTGGTCGTGCTCGGCGGCGGCGACACCGGTGCCGACTGCATCGGCACCGCGCACCGCCAGGGCGCGCTGAGCGTCACCAACCTCGCCATCGGGCAGCAGCCGCCGGCGGAACGCCCCGAGCACCAGCCCTGGCCGACCGTGCCGACGCTGTTCGAGGTCTCCAGCGCCCACGAGGAGGGCGGCGAGCGCATGTACCTGGCCTCCACCGTCGAGTTCCTCGGCAACGAGGCCGGCGAGGTGCGGGCCATCCGCGTCGCCGAGACCGAGTACCGCGACGGCCGCCGCGTGCCGAAGTCGGGCACCGAGCGCGAGCAGCACCAGGTCGGCCGGGATCTCCCGCTCCGTGCCCGACTTGGGCACGCGGCGGCCGTCGACGTACTCGGTCTCGGCCACGCGGATCGCGCGCACCTCGCCGGCCTCGTTGCCGAGGAACTCGACGGTGGAGGCCAGGTACATGCGCTCGCCGCCCT
>DATMVL010000297.1:0-4578 GCA_035563175.1 Rhodoglobus sp.
GGTCGCCCTGCCCGGATCGAAGAGCCTCACGAACCGCGAGCTGGTGCTCGCGGCCCTCGCCGACGGGCCGTCGACCCTGCACGCCCCGCTGCACGCGCGCGACACCGCCCTCATGGTCGACGCTTTGCGCTCCCTCGGCACCGGCATCGACGAGGTGCCGACCGACAGCGCCTACGGCCCCGACCTGCGCATCACCCCCGCCGAGCTGCAGGGCGGCGTCTCCATCGACTGCGGCCTGGCCGGCACCGTGATGCGCTTCCTGCCGCCGGTGGCCGCCCTCGCCCTCGGCCCGGTCGCGTTCGACGGCGACGCGGCCGCCCGCCGGCGCCCGATGCGCACCACGATCGACGCGCTGCGCGGGCTCGGCGTCGACGTCACCGACGACGGCCGCGGCGGACTGCCGTTCAGCCTGTACGGCACCGGGGCGGTGCGCGGCGGCGAGCTCGCCATCGACGCCTCGGCCTCCAGCCAGTTCGTCTCCGGGCTGCTGCTGGCCGCCCCGCGCTTCGCCGACGGGCTCGTGCTGCGCCACACCGGCGAGCGGCTGCCGAGCCTGCCGCACATCGACATGACCATCGCGTGCCTCGCCGCCCGCGGCGTGTTCGTGCAGAACCCGGAGCCCGGCGTGTGGGTGGTGCCCGCCGCACCCATCAGGGCCGTCGACGTGACCATCGAGCCGGATCTGTCGAACGCCGCCCCATTCCTGGTGGCGCCGGTGCTCGCCGGAGGGCGCGTCACCGTCACCGGATGGCCCGCCGAGACCACGCAGGTCGGGGCGGAGCTGGCGGGCATCCTGCCGGCGTTCGGCGCCCGCGTCACCGTCGCCGACGGCGCGCTCACCGTGGAAGGCGGCGGACGGGTGACCGGCGGCGATCTCGACCTGTCGCGCGGCGGCGAGCTGGCACCCGCGCTCGTCGCGCTGGCCGCGTTCGCCGACCGGCCGTCGCGGATCACCGGCATCGGCCACCTGCGCGGTCACGAGACCGACCGGCTGGCTGCGCTCGCGGCCGAGCTCACCGCGCTCGGCGGCGACGTCACCGAGCTCGACGAGGGGCTCGAGGTGCGGCCCGCTCCGCTGCACGCCGGCCAGTGGCGCTCGTACGAGGACCACCGGATGGCGACCGCGGGGGCGATCGTCGGCTTGCGGGTGCCCGGGGTCGAGATCGACGACATCGGCACCACCGGTAAGACGCTGCCGCAGTTCCCGCAGCTGTGGGCGGCGATGCTGCACCGGGACGAGGCGCCGGCGAGCATCGAGGTGCTGTGAGCCGGCAGATGTGTATCCGCACCCGCCGCAGAGGCTGCGACGCATGAGCTGGCTGCCGCCCGACGATCCCGACGCGGACGAGGGCTTCGACGCCTACGACGAGTCCGACGCGAAGGTGCGCCCGAACCCCAAGGGCAACCGCCCGCGCAGCAAGACCCGGCCGGAGCACGCCGACGCCGTGCCGGGGCGTGTGTTCTCGGTCGACCGCGGGCGGTACGGGGTCTGGGTCGACGAGGGGCTGCCTGGCGAGCGTCAGCTGATCGCGACGAAAGCCCGCGAGCTCGGCCGCAACGCCGCGGTGACCGGCGACCGGGTCGACCTGGTCGGCGACGTCTCGGGCGAGGATGGGTCGCTGGCCCGCATCGTGCGCATCCAGCCGCGGACCACGCTGCTGCGCCGCAGCGCCGACGATACCGACGCCGTCGAGCGCATCATCGTCGCGAACGCGGATCAGATGCTCATCGTCACCGCCGCGATGGACCCGGAGCCCCGGCCGCGGCTGATCGACCGCTACCTGGTGGCTGCGTACGACGCCGGCATCGAGCCGATGCTCGTCATCACGAAGACCGACCTCGCCGATCCCGAGCCCTTCCTGCGCAATTTCGCCGGGCTCGACCTGCGCATCTTCCGCAGCGCGCGCGGCGAGGCGCCGGTTCGCGAGCTCTCCGAGGCGCTGCAGGACCACACCACCGTCGCGGTGGGGCACTCCGGCGTCGGGAAGTCGACGCTGGTGAACGCGCTGGTGCCGGACGCGAACCGCGCCACCGGCGTCGTGAACGACGTCACGGGCCGCGGCCGGCACACCTCGTCGTCGACGGTCTCGTACCGCATCGGCACCGGCTGGATCGTCGACACCCCCGGGGTGCGCTCGTTCGGCCTCGGGCACGTCGACCCGTCGAGCATCCTGCGGGGCTTCCCCGACCTGGCGGCGATCGCGCAGGAGTGCCCGCGCGGCTGCACGCACCTGCCGGACTCCCCCGACTGCGCGATCATCGAGGCGGTCGACGCCGGGCAGCTCGGCGAGATCGGTCGCCAGCGCCTCGACTCGCTGCAGCGGCTCATCGCTACGCTGACGACGTGACGGACTACTCGCTCGCAGACGACCTCTCCCTCGCGCTGGCGCTCGCCGGCGACGCGGACCACATCTCCCTCGACCGGTTCGAGGCCGTCGACCTCGTGGTCACGACGAAGCCCGACCGCACCCCGGTCACGGACGCCGACCAGGCGGTCGAGCGCGGCATCCGGGCCGGGATCGAGGGCGCCCGGCCGCACGACGCGATCCTCGGCGAGGAGTACGGCACGCAGGGCGACGGCGACCGCCAGTGGATCATCGACCCGATCGACGGTACCGCCAACTTCCTGCGCGGCGTGCCGATCTGGGGCACCCTGATCGCACTCGCGATCGACCGCGAGCCGGTGGTCGGGGTGGTGAGCGCTCCAGCCCTCGGCCGGCGCTGGTGGGCCGCCCGCGGCCACGGCGCCTGGGGGCAGCGCACGGGACACGAACCGACCCGCCTGCAGGTGAGCGGCGTCGCCGACCTCGCCGACGCATCCGTCAGCTACAACAGCCTCAAGGGCTGGGACGACGCCGGACACCTCGACGCGGTCGTCGCGCTGTCGCGCGCCGCCTGGCGGTCCCGCGCGATCGGGGACATGTGGTCGTACATGCTGCTGGCGGAGGGGTCGCTGGATGTGGTGGGCGAGTTCGACCTGCAGCCCTACGACATGGCGGCGCTGATCCCGATCGTCGAAGAGGCCGGCGGCCGTTTCACCTCGGTGGACGGCCGCCCCGGACCATGGCACGGCAGCGCGCTGGCGACCAACGGGCGGCTGCACGACGCGGCGCTCGCGCTGCTCGATGTTGCGGTTTGATTGCGGCCCCATCTGTACCCCGGCAGCGCCGACGCGGTTCGCTAGAGTCGATCCGACCCCCCGACATCTCAGCACGTTCCTAGAAAGTCACCTCATGCGTCTTCTCCAGTCGTCCCTCACGGCCCTCACCATCGGCGCCGCGGCCGTCGCCCTCGCCGGCTGCAGCCTGCTGCCCGGCGGCAACGGCGGCAACCCGTCCGGCGGCGAGACGCCGGCCGCCGACGGCGAGACCGTCGACGTCTTCACCGTCAAGGTGGGCGACTGCCTCAACGACGGCGGCGTCGAGGGCGAGGTCAGCGAGACCGTCGTCATCGACTGCGCCGAGCCGCACGACTCCGAGGCCTACGCCTCGATCATGATCGAGGACGGTGACTTCCCCGGTGACGACGTGGTGGCCGACCGCGCGGTCACCGAGTGCACCACCGAGTTCAACGCGTTCGTGGGCCTCGACTACCAGGCATCGTCGCTCGACTTCGCCTACTACTACCCGACCCAGGACAGCTGGGCGAACGGCGACCGCGAGATTCTGTGCCTCATCGTCGACCCGGCCGGCAAGGTCGAGGGCTCGCTGCAGGGCGCCGCGCGCTGACCCGTTCCGAAGGGGCCGCATCCAGGGGAACCGGGTGCGGCCCCTTCGCGTATCGTCGGAGCCATGCGCATCGACGGCACCGCGGCCCTCGTGACGGGAGCCGCGTCGGGACTCGGCGCGGCGACCGCGCGGCTGCTCGCCGAACGGGGAGCCCGTGTCGTGGGGCTCGACCTGCGGGTCGACGACGCACCGCCGGTCGAGGGTGTGGAGTACGTGACGGGCGACGTCACCAGCGAGACCGACGTCGCGTCCGCGCTGCAGCGTGCGATCGCGCCGTTGCGCATCGTGGTCAACTGCGCCGGCATCGCGCCCGCCCGCCGGGTGCTGTCGTCGAAGGGCGTGCACGACCTCGACCTGTTCCGGCGCACCGTCGAGGTGAATCTCGTCGGCACGTTCGCCGTACTGGCGCAGGCCGCCGCGGTGATCGCCGAGCAGGAGCCGGACGAGCAGGGCCAGCGCGGCGTGATCGTGAACACCGCGTCGGTGGCCGCCTTCGAGGGCCAGATCGGTCAGGCCGCCTACGCGGCGTCGAAGGGCGGCGTCGTCGGCCTCACGGTGCCGGCCGCCCGCGACCTGGCCGGGCACGGCATCCGCGTGAACACGATCGCGCCCGGCATCGTCGACACCCCGATGCTCGCCACGGTCTCCGACGAGTTCCGCGCGGGCCTCGCCGCCGGTGTGCCGTTCCCGAAGCGCCTCGCGCAGCCGTCCGAGTACGCGCAGCTCGCGCTCTCGCTCGTCGAGCACGACTACCTCAACGGTGAGGTCATCCGCATGGACGGCGCTCTTCGCATGGCTCCCCGTTGACGCGCTAACGCGTTAGCGCGTCAACGGCAGAACGCGGTCAAAG
>DATMVL010000298.1:0-6908 GCA_035563175.1 Rhodoglobus sp.
TGGGGCGTCGGCGACCAGGCCAAGCAGGACCTGTTCGCGACCTACGTCTGCCCGAGCTGGATGCTCGGTGTGGTGAGCGGCTACTACGACGCCGACACCACCGGCACCGGCTGGGACTTCGCCGACGTGCTGCCCGGCGGCGCGGCGAACTGGGGCGGCGCCTTCCTGGGTGTCTCCGAGTCGTCCCCGCACAAGGAGGCGGCGGCCGAGCTGGCGCTGTGGCTCGCCGCTCCCGAGCAGCAGGCGGCCTCGTTCGAGGCGGCCGGTCCGTTCCCGAGCACCATCGAGGGCCAGGAGCTCGTCAGCGACTCGGTCAACGCGTTCTTCAACGACGCCCCCGTCGGTGAGATCCTGACCGCCCGCGCCGACGGCGTCATCGCCCAGGTGAAGGGCCCGGAGGACTCGGTCATCCAGGACAACGTCTTCGGCCCGGTGCTCGACCGCATCAGCCAGGGCGAGATCACCGACGGCAAGGTCGCGTGGGAAGAGGCGATGGTCCTGCTGGACCAGCTCGTCCCGCAGTCCTAGTCCCACCAACCGACGGTCCCCCGGGGTGCCCCCGACCCCCGGGGGACCGTTCCTCTTCCCACCTCCCCACGAAAGCCCAGGTCGATGACGACACTCGCTGAGAGGCCCGCCGCCGGTCTCACCTTCCGCCAGAAGCTCTCGCGCTTCGACTTCAAGGCGTCCCCGTACCTCTACGTCTCCCCGTTCTTCATCCTGTTCGGCCTGCTCGGGCTCTTCCCGATCGCCTACACGATGAACGTGTCGCTCTACGAGTGGAACCTGCTCAAGGGGCAGGGCGACTTCGTCGGCGCCGGCAACTACATCTCCGTGCTCACCGACCCGTTCTTCTGGAACGCCGTCGGCAACACGTTCAGCATCTTCCTGCTCTCGACCATCCCGCAGCTGATCGCCGCGACCGTCCTGGCCGCCCTGCTCGACCAGGCCATCCGGGCCAGCACCTTCTGGCGGATGAGCATCCTGCTCCCCTACATCGTCGCGCCGGTCGCGGTCGCGGTGATCTTCACCCAGATCTTCAGCCAGTTCAACGGCCCGATCACCGGCGTGCTGCAGCTGCTCGGCATGGACCCGATCCGGTGGGGCTTCGACCCCTTCGCCTCGCACATCGCGATCGCCAGCATGGTGAACTGGCGCTGGACCGGCTACAACGCGCTCATCCTGCTCGCGGCGATGCAGTCCATCCCGCGCGACATCTACGAGTCGGCCGCCCTCGACGGCGCCGGCAAGATCCGCCGCTTCTTCTCGATCACCATCCCGATGATCCGCCCGACGATGATCTTCGTCGTCATCACCTCCACCATCGGCGGTCTGCAGATCTTCGCCGAGCCGAAGCTGTACGACGGCCAGTCCAACGGCGGCGCGAACCGGCAGTTCCAGACCATCGTGCTCTACCTCTACGAGATGGCCTTCCCCCGGCGCGACTTCGGCCGGGCCGCCGCCACCGCGTGGATCCTTTTCGTCATCATCATCCTCATCGGCCTCATCAACTTCGCGATCTCGCGGTCCATCGCATCGCAGGATGCCGGCCGCACCAGGGCGCGCGTGGCCCGCACCATGAAGGGAGTCCGGTCATGACCACCACGACCGAGGCGCGCAGCATCGCGCCGAGCCTGATCGTCACCGACGGATCGACCCCGCGGCGAGCGCGCCGCTCGTACGACCGGCCCGGGTTCCTGACGTACGCCCTGCTGACCGCGTTCTTCGTCGGCGCGGTCTTCCCGCTCTGGTGGTCGTTCGTCATCGGCAGCCGCCAGGCATCCGACATCAACCTGGTGCCGCCGGCGGTCGTGCCCGGCCCGAACTTCATCGCCAACGCGATCAAGGTGTTCGAGACGGTCGACTTCGCCAAGGCGCTCGTCAACAGCGTCATCATCTCCGGCGCGATCACCCTGTCGGTCGTGTTCTTCTCCACCCTGGCCGGCTACGCGTTCGCGAAGCTGCGCTTCCGCGGCCGCAGCGGGCTCATGGTCGCCGTCGTCGCGACCATGGCGGTGCCGACCCAGCTCGGCATCATCCCGCTGTTCATGATCATGTCCGAGCTCAAGTGGACCGGCACCCTCGGCGCCGTCATCGTGCCCGGCCTGGTGACCGCGTTCGGCGTGTTCTTCATGCGGCAGTACCTGGTCGACGTCATCCCCGACGAGCTCATCGAGGCCGCCCGCGTCGACGGCGCCAGCATGTGGGGCACGTTCTGGCACGTGGCGCTGCCGGCGGCACGACCGGCGATGGCCGTGCTCGGCCTGTTCACGTTCATGGCCGCCTGGACCGACTTCCTCTGGCCGCTGCTCGTGCTCGGCCCGAACAACCCGAGCGTGCAGACCGCGCTCGCGGCCCTGAACGCGAGCGGCGGGCACACGCCCGACCACTCGATGGTGCTGGCGGGCGCGCTGATCTCGGTCATCCCGCTGCTCATCCTGTTCGTGGTCACCGGCAAGCAGCTCATCTCCGGCATCATGTCCGGCGCAGTGAAGGGATGACGGGTATGGGATTCCCGCACGGATTCATCTGGGGTTCGGCCACGGCCGCCGCGCAGATCGAGGGCGCCGCCCATGAGGACGGCAAGGAGGACTCGATCTGGGATGCGTACGCCCGCGTGCTCGGAGCGGTCGCCAATGGCGACACCCCCGAGGTCGCGGTGGACCACTACCACCGCATGCCGCAGGATGTCGCGCTCATGCGCGAGCTCGGTCTGCAGTCCTACCGCTTCTCGGTGAGCTGGGCCCGGGTCAAGCCCGGTGACCGCGAGCCCAACGCGAAGGGCCTGGACTTCTACAGCCGGCTGGTCGACGAGCTGCTCGGCGCCGGCATCCTGCCCTGGCTGACCCTGTACCACTGGGATCTGCCGCAGGCGGTCGAGGAGACCGGCGGCTGGGCGAACCGCGACACCGCGTACCGGTTCCTCGACTACGCGCAGGTCGTGCACGAGCGCCTCGGCGACCGCGTGAAGCACTGGACCACGTTCAACGAGCCGCTGTGCTCCTCGCTCATCGGGTACGCCGGCGGCGAGCACGCGCCGGGACGGCGCGAACCCGAGGCCGCGCTCCGGGCTGTCCACCACCAGCACCTGGGGCACGGCCTCGCGGTGCGGGCGCTGCGTGAGCGCGGCGCCCAGCACCTCGGCATCACGCTGAACCTCACCAACGCGGTGCCGAACGACCCGACCGACCCGGTCGACGTCGACGCCGCGCGGCGCATCGACGCGCTCTGGAACCGCATGTTCCTCGAGCCGCTGATCCTCGGCGCCTACCCGGAGGATCTGCTGCAGGATGTCGCGGGCCTGGGGCTCGCGGAGGCGATCCAGCCCGGCGACCTCGAGACCATCGCTGCGCCGATCGACTTCCTCGGCGTGAACCACTACCACGACGACAACGTCAGCGGGCATCCGCACCCCGGCTTCGGCCTGCGGCCGGCGCCGCGGGAGACGGGCTCGCCGTTCCCCGGCTCGGAGTTCGTGTCGTTCCCGTCGCGCGGCCTGCCGCGCACCGCCATGGGCTGGGAGGTGAACCCGGGCGGGCTGCGCGACCTGCTCGTGCGCCTCGGCCGGGAGTACCCGCAGCTGCCGCCGCTGTACGTCACCGAGAACGGTTCGGCCTACGACGACGTGGTGGTCGACGGCGCGGTGCACGACACCGAGCGGGTCGCGTACCTGCGCGCCCACGTCGCGGCGGTCGCCGAGGCGATCGACGCCGGAGCGGATGTGCGGGGCTACTTCGTGTGGTCGCTGCTGGACAACTTCGAGTGGGCCTGGGGCTACGACAAGCGGTTCGGCATCGTGCGGGTCGACTACGGCACGCAGGAGCGCATCATCAAGGACAGCGGCCTGGAGTACGCCCGCATCATCGCGAGCGCCCGCGCGGCCGCGGCCTAGACTGACGCCGTGAGCACCGATGTGACCGCGTCACCGACGCTCGAGGCGGTCGCCGCCATCGCGGGCGTCTCGCGGTCCACGGTGTCGCGCGTCGTCAACGGCTCGCCCAAGGTCACACCCGAGGCGGTGGCGGCGGTCAACGAGGCGATCGACCGGCTCGGCTACGTGCCGAACCGGGCCGCCCGCACGTTGGCCAGCCGCCGCACCAACACCATCGCCCTGGTGATCCCCGAGAACACCGCCAAGTTCTTCGCCGACCCGTACTTCGCCTCGGTCATCCAGGGCGTGGCGATGTACCTGGCGAACACCGACTACACGCTGACCCTGCTGATCGCGTCGGAGACCGACCCGGAGAAGACCCGGCGGTACCTGCAGGGCGGCAACGTCGACGGTGCGCTCGTGCTCTCGCACCACAGCGACGACCGGTCGTTCACGCAGCTCGCCCGGTCGCTGCCGGTCGTCTTCGGCGGGCGGCCGATGAGCCACGAGGGCCCGGACAACTACATCGTCGACGTCGACAACATCACCGCCGGCCGCACCGCGACCCGCTACCTGGTCGACCACGGCCGCACCCGCATCGCCCACATCGCCGGGCCGCAGGACATGGCGGCCGGCATCGACCGGGTCGAGGGCTGGCGCAGCGCGCTCGATGAGGCCGGGCTGCCGCAGGGCCCGCTCGAGGTCGGGGACTTCACCCCGCCGAGCGGGGCGGCGGCGATGCGGCGGATGCTGGAGCGCGGCGAGCACTTCGACGCGGTGTTCGCGGCGTCGTCGCAGATGGCATCGGGCGCCCTCGGCGTGCTGCGCGAGCACGGCGTGAGGGTGCCGGAGGACGTCGCGATGATCTCGGTGGACAACGACTACTACGCGCAGAGCGCCACCCCGCCGCTCACCACGATCGACCAGCCCTCCATGCAGCAGGGCACCATGATCGCGGAGGTGCTGGTGCGCCTGCTGGCCGGCGAGACGGTCGACAAGCTCACGATCATCCCCACCTCGCTGGTCGAACGCCAGTCCGTCTGACCGCAAGCCCCGCACCCGGCCGTACCGCCCTGGTTAGGGTTGGAGCATGGCGACGACCGAGGTTGTGCAGGACGCGGCGATGAACCGATTCGAGCTGCTCGTCGACGGGGAGCAGGCCGGGGTGGCCGACTACGTCGAGCGCGATGGCGAGATCGTCTTCACCCACACCGAGGTCGATCCGAGCCGGCGCGAGAAGGGGCTCGGCAGCGAGCTCGCCAAGGGCGCGCTGAACCTGGTACGCGCCGAGAGCGACGCCCGCGTGGTGGCGAGCTGCCCGTTCATCGCGGCGTACATCGACGAGCACCCCGACTACCAGGACCTGCTCTCGCGCTGAGCGGCCTCCGCTACAGCCCGGGACCGTCGGCGCGGTGTCGCCCGGCCTGCGTGAGGTCGATGCGCACCTGGCCCTCGTAGATGCCGAGGTCGCCGTCGCCGGGCAGCGGTGCGGGCGCCGGAAGGGTGGTCTGGCGGTCCTGCTCGAGCTGCGCCTCGTACCGCGCGGGGTGGAACACCTCGTCGCCGATGCCGAGCACCCCGGCGCTGCCGCCGCCGGTGTTGCGCTGCTTGTTCGACAGGTCGATCCACCCGAGGCGCTGGGCGATGGTGCCCAGCACGATGGCAGCGCCGACCACGATCAGCAGAATGGCCCAGGGCTCCACGCCGAGGAGTGTACCTCAGCGCACTGGGACGACGACGGGCCGCCCGTCGACCTCATGCAGACGCACGGGAACGCGGTACACGCGGGCGACGCGCTCCTCCGTGAGCACGTCGTGGGGCGTGCCCACGGCCTCGAGGCGCCCGTCCGCGACGAGCGCCATCCGGTCCGCATAGGCGGCGCCCAGCGACAGGTCGTGCAGCACCACGACGACGGCGCGGCCGGCCTCCGCGAGGTCGCGCGCGATGCGCATCACGTCCTCCTGATGCCGCAGGTCGAGCGCCGCGGTGGGCTCGTCGAGGAACACGACCGGCGCGTCCTGCGCCAGCACGCGGGCGAGAGAGACCCGAGCCTTCTCACCTCCGCTGAGGGCGGTGTACCGGCGGGCGGCGAGGTGCAGCACATCCGCTCGCTCCATCGCCTGCCGCACCACGGCGACGTCGTCGCGGCTCGCCTCGGTGCGCGCCCACGGGCTGCGGCCCATCGCGACGATCTCGGAGACCAGGAACGGGAAGCTCACCGCGTTCTCCTGCGTCAGCACGCTGCGCCGGCGCGCCAGGTCGGCGTGGCGGATGCCCGCGACGGGTTCGCCGTCGATGGTCACGATGCCGCGGGTCGGCCTGCGCTCGCCGCTCAGCACCCCGAGCAGCGTCGACTTGCCCGCCCCGTTGGGGCCCACCAGCACGAGCACCTCGCCGGTGCGCACGTCGATGGTCACGTCGTCGAGCACGGTCGTGCCGTCGAGGTCGACACCGACTCCGCTCGCGGCGATCATGCCCAACCCCCGCTGCGGCGGCGCTGGCGGAACAGCAGGAAGAAGAAGAACGGGCCGCCGACGAGCGAGGTGAGCAAGCCGATCGGCAGGTCGGCGCCCGGCACCACCGAGCGGGCGAGCAGGTCGGCGAACAGCATGAGCGCGCCGCCGCCGAAGGCGCTCGCGACGAGCAGCGGGCGATGCGCCGGCCCGATCACCATGCGGATCGCGTGCGGGACCACGAGCCCGACGAAGGCGATGATGCCGCAGAACGCGACGGCTGCACCGGTGAGCAGCGCGACGAGCACGATCGAGCCGATGCGCAGCGCCTCGACATTGACGCCGAGGTGCCGCGCGTTGCGCTCGCCCAGCGCGAGGATGTCGAAGCGGCGCCCGAGGGCGATCGCGGCGATCGTGCCCGCCACCGCGACGATCGCGACGATCGCGACCTCGGGCCAGAGCGATCCGTTGAGGGAGCCGAGCTGCCAGAACACGATCTGCTCGCGGCTGCCGGCCTCGGCGACGAAGAGCAGGAACGCGAGGCCCGCCCCGGCGAAGGCGTTCACCGCGATGCCGGTGAGCAG
>DATMVL010000299.1:0-3274 GCA_035563175.1 Rhodoglobus sp.
GGCTATGCGCCCACGCCGCCCGGCACCCCGTCGGAACTCGTGCTGCGCTGGGACCGCCGCCGCAACGGCGGCCTGTGCTACGCCTGGGCGTTCCCGACGGCGAACGGCACCACGAACGTCGGGTACGGGCTGTCGTCGGCGGCGCCCGACCACTCCCGCGCCGAGCTCGAACGCCGGGCGCGCGACCTGCTGCCCGAGTTCGACGTCGCGGGCACTCCGCTGACCGGGCACACGCTGCCGCTGTCGGTGCAGCGACCCGCGCCCGCGATCGGCCGGGTGCTGCTCACCGGCGACGCCGCGAGCCTCGTCAACCCGTTCACCGGGGAGGGCATCTACAGCGCGATCGCCTCGGGCGCGATGGCCGGCCGGGCCGCGTTCGCCGACGACCCGGCCGCGGCGTACACCGCGGCGATGCACGAGCGGTTCGGCCGCCAGCACCGGCAGACCACCGCGTTGTACAAGATGATCGACTGGCCGATCGTGCTCGACACCGTCATCCGGGCAGCCAGGCGCGACCGGCGGATGTTCGACCGCCTGCTCGACGTCGGCCTCGGCGATGCCGCCTTCTCCGCCGCCGACCTGCTGAGGTTCGGGCGCCACGTGGTCTGAGCGCCCGTGCGCGCGTCGAGTGGTGCGGAACTGCGCGCGCGCCGTGCCTCTCCAGCACTTCCGCACCACTCGCAGCGCGACGCCCTCGCGTGGGCGCCCGATTCGTGCCGAATGGCGCTCGCGGGGTGGCGGCGGAGCCATTCCGCACGAGTCGCCGCGCGGCGAAGCGAGGCGGCCGGTCTGATAGTCTTGACGGCGCACTAGGGCCCTTGGCGCAGTTGGTAGCGCGCCTCGTTCGCATCGAGGAGGTCAGGGGTTCAAATCCCCTAGGGTCCACCACGAGAGAAGCCCCCGCCACGGCGGGGGCTTCTTCCATTCGGCCCGCCGAGCGCTACCGCAGCCGCGCCGCCATCGCCTCGACCTGCTCCTTCGCGTCGGCGAGCGGGGCCCCGGTGCGGTAGTTGCGCTCCGCCTCCGAGATCAGGCGCGCACCGCTGTGCCTACGTCCGCTCGACCGCGAGGCGCCCCGCGAGCAGCACGTAGGTCGCCGCGAAGGTGCGTCGCAGCCAGGTCATGACGCGGGGCCGCTCCAGCACGCGCGACCGCATCGTGGCGGCGAACACCCCGTACAGGGCGAAGACGACGAAGGTGACCGCCATGAACACCGCGCTCAAGCCCACCATCTGCCACGTGCCGTGCTCGGCGCCGGCCGGCACGAACTGCGGCAGGAAGGCGAAGAAGAAGATGGTGAGCTTCGGGTTGAGCAGGTTGATGAGCACGGCCGTGCGGATGATGCGCCAGGGCGACATGGCCGCCGCCGCCGCGTTCACGTGCAGCAGCGACCGGTCGCGGATCGTCTGCCACGCCAGGTAGAGCAGATAGGCGACCCAGAGCCACTTGATGGTCTGGAAGGCGATCGCGCTCGCGTGCAGGATGGCGGCGAGACCGGTGATGGCGGCGACCATGTGCGGCACCACGCCGAGCGTGCAGCCGAGGGCCGCGACGACGCCCGCGCGGGCGCCGCGCGCGAGTCCGGTCGCGATCGAGTACACCGCGCCGGTGCCGGGCGTGGCGACGACCACCAGCGTGGTCAGCAGGAACGCGAGGGTCACGGAACGCACGGTACTCCCCGTCAACCCGTCCGGCCAGCGCGGGGAGTCGTGCGAGCCTGCCGATATGAGAGCCGCGCTCGCCCTCGCCACGCAGCTGTTCGACCGGCACGCCGCGATCGAGGCGGCCGACGCGCTCATCGTGGTCGAGTCCGAGCGGCTGTTCCGGCGGCTGCCGTACCACCGGCACAAGATCGTGCTGCTGCTGGCCGGGATGCGGCACCTGGTCGACCGGGAGCGCGCACGCGGCACCCGGGTCGCCCACGTGCGCCTCGAAGAGGGTCTCACCTTCGCCGAGGGGCTGGAGCGGGCGGTCGGCGAGCTCGGCGCGACCGGGCTGGTGTGGATCTCCGCGACCGACCGCGGCGTGGACGAGCGACTGATGCGGTTCTGCTCCACGCACGGACTCGACCATGAGGTGCTGCGCAACGACCTCTTCCTCACCGACGAGGAGGATGTCGACGAGTGGTTCGAGGGGCGGGCGGCGCCGCTGATGGAGGACTTCTATCATCGGCAGCGGCAGCGCACGGGCATCCTGATGTCGGGCGACAAGCCGGTCGGCGGTCGCTGGAACTACGACCACGACAACCGCAAGCCGCTGCCGAAGGGCGGGCTGGACGCTCCGGCGCTGCCGGTGCCGGCCCACGACCAGATCGTGGACGAGGTGATCGCGCTCGTGGACGAGCGGTTCGCCGACCACCCGGGACGGGCATCCGGATTCTGGCTGCCGGTCACGCCCGAGGAGTCGCGCACCTGGCTCGAGGTGTTCGTGCGGGAACGGCTCGAGCTCTTCGGCCGGTACGAGGACGCGATGGCGGCGGATGAGCCGTTCCTGTTCCATTCGGTGCTGAGCCCGATGCTCAACACCGGGCTGATCACCGTGCCCGAGGTGCTCGACGCGGTGCAGGATGCGGCGCGCGGCGGCATCCCGCTGGCGTCGCTCGAGGGCTACGTGCGGCAGGTGATCGGCTGGCGCGAGTACATGCGGGGGATGTACCGCACCCACCCGGAGCTCGACCACGTCAACGCGTTCGGCTTCGAACGCGAGCTGGAGCCCTACTGGTACACCGGCGACGACGTGCCCGCCGACCTGCCGTTCCCGGTGCGCCGGGTGCTGGAGCGGGTGCACGAACGCGGCTACGCGCACCACATCGAGCGGCTGATGGTGCTCGGCAACTGGTTCCTGCAGGAGGAGTACGCACCGGCATCCGTCACCCGCTGGTATTCGAGCCTGTTCGTCGACGCCTACCCGTGGGTGATGGTGCCGAACGTGATGGGCATGAGCCAGTACGCCGACGGCGGGCTGGTCGCGACGAAGCCGTATCTCTCCGGCGGCGCGTACCTGCAGAGGATGGGGCGCTGGTGGGCCGACGCCGACGAGGCGAAGGCGAGCGCCTACACCGAGGGCTACTGGCGCTTCCTGCAGCGGCACGACCACGAGCTCGCCGACAACCCGCGGATGAAGCTGGCCCTGGCGCAGGCGCGGGATCGCGCCGAACGCTGACGGCTGCTCATAGGGTGGAGCGACCATGCTCGCCCTGCTCCGCCTCCGCGCCCGCGTGGGCCTGTTCGCGGCGCTGTTCGGGGTCGTCGCGGTCATCACCGGCGTCTCGGCC
>DATMVL010000300.1:0-2154 GCA_035563175.1 Rhodoglobus sp.
TCCGCTGCGCTTCGACTCGCTCGACCCGCAGTCCGCCGCGGCGCGAGGCGTGCCCACGACGGCGGTGTCGCTGGCCTTCATGCTCCTCCTCGGGCTGATCGTCGCCGTCGCCGTCCACATCATCGGTGCCCTGCTCGTGATGGCGCTCCTCGTGACGCCCGCCGCGGCGGCGATGCGCGTCGCCACCGGCTCGCTGTCGGTGCCGCTGCTGTCGGCGCTGTTCGGCTTCGTGTCGGCGGTGGGCGGCATCCTGCTCGCGATCATGGGAACCCTCCCGGTGAGCCCGTACATCACGACGATCTCGTTCGTGATCTACCTGGTGTGCCGCGTCATCGGCGCCCGGCGCGGCCGCGTGACGCGCGCCGCCGCGCGCTGAATCCCTTCACCCCCCTGCTCGCCTGTCGCAAAGTGCCGCAGGCGCCGGCACATCGTGACAGGTGGGCGAGGTGGAAGGCCGGACGCGCGCCCGGCCGACGCTCAGGACCCGCCGGTAGACTCGCCGGCATGGTCCAGCGCAACACGTGGCAGCGCGAACGCGTGCGCGAAGCGCTCGCCGACGCCCGTGGCTTCGTGAGCGCCCAGTCGCTGCACGCGACCCTTCGCGGCGAGAACACCGGCATCGGGCTGGCGACCGTGTACCGCGCACTCGCCGGGCTCGCCGCCCAGGGCGAGGCCGACTCCCTGCAGAGCCCCGAGGGCGAAGCGCTGTACCGCGCGTGCACCTCGAGCGGCCATCACCACCACCTCATCTGCCGCTCGTGCGGGCTCACCGTCGAGATCGAAGCCACCGACGTCGAGCAGTGGGCCAAGCGCACCGCAGAGCGGCACGGCTTCCGCGACGCCGAGCACATCGTCGACATCTTCGGGCTCTGCGCCTCGTGCGCCCAGGCCCGCAGCGAGAAGCGTGACGCGGACTGATCCCACCCCTCGACGAGCTCAGCGACCGGGCTCGGTCGGCGAGCGTGTGGACGCGCGGCACACGCCGGCCACCGCTCGCCTCGAGCCGTCCCCGCAGGCGCGCGCCCTGCTGTGGGCCGGAGTGGGCGTGGCGGTCGTCGCCGGGCTCTTCCTCATCGACTGGCTCGCCCCGACGCTGTTCCCGGCATCCCTTCCCACCCGCGCGCAGGACGGACTGACGCTCGCCGTCAGCGTGCTCATCGAGTCGCTGCCGTTCGTCGCGCTCGGCGTCGTGCTGTCGATCGTCGTGCAGGTGTGGGTTCCGGCGGGAGTGATAGAGCGATGGATGCCGCGCCGCGCGTGGGCGCGTCGTGCCGTGCTCTCCCTCCTCGGCATGATCGTGCCGGTCTGCGAGTGCGGCAACGTGCCGTTCGCGCGAGGTCTGCTCATGCGCGGGTTCACGGTGCCTGAGACGATGACCTTCCTCATCGCGGCGCCGATCGTCAACCCGATCGTCATCATCACGACGCACCAGGCGTTCGGCTTCAGCGACGGCGTGCTGATCGCCCGGCTTCTCGGCGGGTACGCGATCGCGAACCTCATCGGCTGGCTGTACTCGCGGCATCCGTCTCCCGACGCCCTGTTGACCGAACGCTTCCGCGACACCTGCGCCCTCGTGCTCGAGCAGGCGGAGACGGGCGGCGCCAGGGGGCGCTGGCGGCGCACGGTCTCGCAGTTCGTGGTCGAGCTTCGCGCCGTGATGCCGGCGCTCGTGATCGGCTCGGCGCTCGCCGGTGCCGTGCAGGTGCTGGTTCCCCGTGAGGCGCTCGTGGCGATCGGCTCGAATCCCGCGCTGTCCATCGTCGCGATGATGGCGCTCGCGATGGTCGTGTCGATCTGCTCCAACGTGGACTCGTTCTTCGCGCTGTCGTTCGCCTCGACGTTCACGCCGGGGTCGATCGTCGCGTTCCTGCTGGTCGGCCCGCTGGTCGACGTCAAGATGCTCGCGCTGCTGCGCACGACGTTCACCTGGCGCACCCTCGGCGGAATCGTCGCGGTCGTGGTGCTGGCCGCGTTCTCGATCGGGACGGCGGTGAATCTCCTTGCGTAAGGCGGAATTCGTCGGCACGCGGTGGCTCGGAGTCGGGCTCGCCGCGATGCTCGCCGTCGTCACGATCTCGCTCGCGGTGACGGGTCAGCTGGGCCTGTACATCAACCCGGACTCGACGTGGTTCGCGGTGTCGATGGCGGTGGTGG
>DATMVL010000301.1:0-3177 GCA_035563175.1 Rhodoglobus sp.
GGCCGCGTCGGCGGCGAGCTTGTCGCCGCGGCCGAACCACTCCCGGGAGGCGGCTGCCGCGGCGTCCGCGGCGCGCGACACCGCCGCGACCAGGGCCGGCGGATAGTTCGGAGCGCCGAGGATCACGCCCCGAACGCTACCGCTCCCCCTCCGGCATCGTGATCGAGCCGGTGAACTGCCCGGCCCGCACCTGTGCGGCGACGTCGCCGGTGAACAGCCCGGGCCGGTCGTCCGACGGTGCCGCGCGCGGCGTCTCCGGCTCGTCGACCAGCTGCACGCGCTGCAGCGGCAGCGCGGCCCGCTGCTCGTGCAGCCACTCCACCAGCTCCTCGCGCACGAAGCAGCGCAGATCGAACAGCGTGGGCGCGTCGACGGCGGTCACGAGGATGCGGATGCGCACGACGCCGCCCACCGCATCCGTCACCTGCAGCACCTTGGTGCGGCCGTCCCACAGGTCGGTCCGCTCCAGGATGCGGTCGAGCTCGGCGCGCATCGCGGCCGGGCTGACCCGCCAGTCGAGGTCGAACTCGACGGAGCCCAGCAGCTCGCTGGAGCGGCGGGTCCAGTTCTGGAACGGGGTCGTCGCGAAGTAGGTCGACGGCAGCACGAGGCGCCGGTCGTCCCACAGGTGCACGACCACGTAGGTGAGCGTGATCTCCTCGATGCGCCCCCACTCGTCCTCGACGATGACGACGTCGTCGACCCGCAGCGCATCTGAGAAGGCGAGCTGGATGCCCGCGAACACGTTCGCGAGGGTCGACTGCGCCGCGACACCGAGCACGATGCCCGCGACGCCCGCGGAGGCGAGCACACTGGCGCCCAGCGCCTGCACGCCCGGGAACGTCAGCAGCACCGCACCGGCCCCGAGCACGGCGACGACGGCGATCACGAGGCGGCGGAGCAGGTTCAGCTGGGTGCGGCGACGACGGGCCACGAGGTTGTCGCGCACATCCACCCGCTGGCCTGAGACGGCGGTGCCGAGCGCGAACGACGCGAGGGCGCCGATCAGCCACGCGGAGACCGCGATGGTGGCGATGACGAGCGCGTGCGCGACGAGCCCCTCGGTGCCGGGGTCGGGCCAGGCGATGCCGAACGCGGTCCAGAGCGCGATGAGGACGAGCAGCAGACGGAACGGGTGCCGCGCCGTCGACGCCAGCGCCTGCGGCCACGAGCGGTGCCGTGCGAAGGCGCGCAGCACGAGCGCGACGACCACGGCGAGCACGGCCGCGCCCAGCAGGGCGACGGCGGTGACGACGGCGAGATCGAGCCAGGGTCCGAGTCCGAGCATGCATCCATCCCAGCACGGCCCGGCTGGGTAGGATCTTGACAGCATCCGGCCACCGCATCCTGGAGTCTCGTGACGTCCGTCGACACCGTTTCCCACGCCGCAGCGACGCCCGAGCGGGAGCAGCCCTACGCCGCTCTCGGGCTGAAGCCCGACGAGTACGCCCGCATCCGCGAGATCCTGGGCCGTCGGCCCACGAGCGCCGAGCTGGCCATGTACTCGGTGATGTGGAGCGAGCACTGCTCGTACAAGAGCTCCAAGGTGCACCTGCGCCAGTTCGGCCAGAAGGTCAACGACGCCATGCGCAAGAACCTCATGGTCGGCATGGGCGAGAACGCCGGTGTGGTGGATGTGGGCGAGGGCTGGGCGGTCACGTTCAAGATCGAGAGCCACAACCACCCGAGCTACATCGAGCCGTTCCAGGGCGCTGCAACCGGCGTCGGCGGCATCGTGCGCGACATCATCTCGATGGGCGCCCGCCCGGTGGCGGTGATGGATGCGCTGCGCTTCGGCCGCGTGGACGACCCCGACACCGCGCGGGTCGTGCACGGCGTCGTCGGCGGCATCAGCTTCTACGGCAACTGCCTGGGCCTGCCGAACATCGGCGGCGAGACCTGGTTCGACCCGGTGTACCAGGCGAACCCGCTCGTGAACGCGCTCGCCGTGGGCGTGCTGCGCCACGAGGACCTGCACCTGGCGAACGCGAAGGGCGCGGGCAACAAGGTGGTGCTGTTCGGGGCGCGCACCGGCGGCGACGGCATCGGCGGGGCATCCATTCTCGCGTCCGACAGCTTCAGCGAGGGCGGCCCGACCAAGCGCCCGGCCGTGCAGGTGGGCGACCCGTTCGCGGAGAAGGTGCTCATCGAGTGCTGCCTCGAGCTGTTCCAGCAGGATCTCGTAGAGGGCATCCAGGATCTCGGCGCCGCCGGCATCTCGTGCGCGACCAGCGAGCTCGCCAGCAACGGCGATGGCGGCATGTTCGTGGAGCTCGACCGGGTGCTGCTGCGCGACCCGTCGCTCTCGCCCGAGGAGATCCTCATGTCCGAGAGCCAGGAGCGCATGATGGCCATCGTGCGCCCTGAGAAGCTCGACGGCTTCCTCGCCGTGACGGCGAAGTGGGATGTCGAGACCAGCGTGCTCGGCGAGGTCACCGACACCGGCCGGCTCGTCATCAACTGGCACGGCGAGGAGATCGTCAACGTCGAGCCGCGCACCGTCGCGGTGGATGGGCCCGTCTACGATCGGCCCATCGCCTACCCGGCGTGGATCGACGCGCTCAACGCCGACACCGCATCCACGCTCCCCCGCGGCAGCGACCTGAAGGCCGACTTCATGGCGCTGCTCGGCAGCCCGAACCTCGCCGACAAGCGCTGGGTCACGAACCAGTACGACCGGTACGTGCTCGGCAACACCGCGCTGAGCTTCCCGGATGACGGCGGCATGGTGCGCGTCGACGAGGAGTCCGGGCTCGGCTTCGCCGTGGCGACGGATGCGAACGGCCGCTACTGCCAGTTGGATCCGTACCAGGGGGCCCAGCTCGCCCTCGCCGAGGCGTACCGCAACGTGGCGGCCACCGGCGCCACCCCGGTCGCGGTCAGCGACTGCCTCAACTTCGGCTCGCCGGAGAACCCCGAGGTGATGTGGCAGTTCAGCCGTGCCGTGGAGGGGCTCGCCGACGGGTGCCTGCAGCTGGAGATCCCGGTCACCGGCGGCAACGTCAGCTTCTACAACCAGACCGGCGACGTGCCGATCCACCCGACCCCGCTCGTGGGTGTGCTCGGCATCATCGACGACGTCTCGCGCCGCATCCCCTCGGGCTGGCAGGACATCGGCCAGAACATCTACCTGCTCGGCACGACCTCGACGGAGCTCTCCGGCTCGGCCTGGGCCGA
>DATMVL010000302.1:0-3787 GCA_035563175.1 Rhodoglobus sp.
CGCGGCCGACATCGCGCTCGCCGGGCGGGTGCCCGAGGACGCGTGGCTGCACATCACGCTGACACACGAGGATGTCCTGCTCGCGGAGACCCGCGTTCGAGCGCTCGGCCGTTCATCGGCCACCGTTCGACTGGTCGTGCCCGAGCAGCTCAACGGCCAGCAGTACGAGGAACTCCTGTGGCGGCCGGGGAAGCCGACCCTCATCGACGCCGCGGTGGCCGTCGAGGGCAGCGACGGCGTTGTGATCGACGAGGTGGCCGGCTATCTCGGGCTGCGCAGCGTCTCGGTGACGCCGGAGCGGCTGCTGCTCAACGACCGACCGCTGTTCATGCGGGCGGTACTGGCGCAGAACTACTGGCCGGAGACGCACCTCGCCGCGGCACCGGAGGCGCTGCGACGCGAGGTCGAGCTCATCCTCGAACTCGGCTTCAACGCGGCCCGGGTGCACCAGAAGGCCGAAGACCCGCGATTCCTGTACTGGGCCGACCGGCTCGGACTGATGATCTGGGCCGAGACGGCGAGCGCATACGCCTTCGACACCCGCGCCGTGACGAACCTTGTCGCCGAGTGGACGGCGATCGTGCGCCGCGACCGGTCGCATCCGTCGATCATCGCCTGGGTGCCGCTCAACGAGAGCTGGGGCGTGCAGCACATCGCGCACGACCCCCGGCAACAGGCGTTCAGCCGCTCCGTCGCCGACCTCACCCGTGCGCTCGACGGCACCCGGCCGGTCATCTCCAACGACGGCTGGGAGCACACCGACTCGGACATCATGACGGTGCATGATTACGAGCCGGACCCGGCCGTGCTCGCCGAACGGTATGGCGACGAGGCCCGACTCCGACGGATGCTGGCGGGACTCGGTCCGGCAGGTCGCCGGATGTCGGTCGCCGACCCCGTCTCCGACCTGCCGGTGATGCTCACCGAGTTCGGCGGCGTGTCGCTCGCGACCGGGTCGGACGGCGACTGGGGGTACTCGACGGCCAACGACACGGCTGCCTTCGAGGAGCACGTGACCGCCGTGATCGGGACCGTGGGCTCGGCCGCTCCCCTGGCCGGGTTCTGCTACACCCAGCTGACCGACACCGGGCAGGAGACGAACGGTCTGGTGTATGCCGACCGCACCCCGAAGTTCCCGGCCGAGCGGATCAGGGCAGCGGTGCTCGGCGAGCGCGGCTGACCGGCGAACCGCCATGCTGCACTGATGTGGATCGGCTGGATCGAGTTCGACCTCCTGCTCGGCGACGTGCACTCGCTCAAGCAGAAGCGGTCGCTGGTGCGGCCGCTGGTCGCCGAGCTCGAGAAGCGGTTCCCCGTAGCGGCAGCCGAGGTCGCCCACCAGGAGCTGCACCGCCGCGCCGCCGTCGGCGTCACGACCGTCGCCGGGGACGGCGGACGGGTACGGGAGGTGCTCGACGAGGTCGAGCGCCGGGTGGCGGCGTTGCCGGAGTTCGAGCTGCTGTCGACACGCCGCGGGCTGCGGTCGTCCGAGGACGACTAGAACCCGACCTGCAGCACGAAGATGCCGGGGAAGATCGCGAAGGCGACCGTGACCGGCAGGATCAGGAACACCAGCGGTACGAGCATCCCGACCTCCTTCCTGCCGGCGGTCTCGAGCAGGGCGCGCTTGGCGTCGTCCCGAGCGTCCTGCGCCTGTGCGCGCAGCACCTCGGCGAGCGGCGTGCCGCGCTCGAGCGCGCCGACGACCTGCTCGACGCAGCGGGTGAACGCGGGCAGGTCGAGGTCGGCGGCGAGGCGCTGCAGCGTGTCGGCCAGCGGCAGGCCGGTCCCGACCGCCGCGACGACGCCGGCGAGCTCCGCCGCGAGCTCGCCGCGGCCGGTGCGCGCGACCCGGCGCAATGCGTCGGAGATGCCCTCACCCGCCGACAGGCTCAGCGTGAGGAACTCGAGCACGACCGGCAGCTCGTCGCCGAGCCGGGCCAGCCTCCGCTTCGCCGCCTGCTGCAGCAGCAGCTCCCGGCCGACGACGCCGGTGACCGCGAAGACCGCGACGGCGAGCACCTGGATGGGCAGCGGCACCGGCTGCACGCGGCTCGCGGTGATCAGCACGCCGGCTCCGATCGCGGCTCCCGCGATGCCCCACAGCACCTGCCGCGACCGGAACGCCTCCACGGACTGGGCCGAGCCAGCCTGACGCAGCCGTCTGGCCAGCAGTTCGCTCCCGCCGAGCGCGCCGCCGAGCAGGGCGCGGCCGCGGGACAGCACGGGTTCGAGCATCACGCCGAGCACCGGCAGCGGTCCCGGTGGCGGCGGGGCGAGCACCTCACGGGCGGCGGCGGAGACGTCGGCCACGTACGGCGCGACGCGTCGCGCGAGGCGGGGTCTGCTCATCCGCGGCGTGAGCGCGGCCAGCGACCACAACCCGAGACCCAACCCCGCCCCGGCGACGATGCCCCAGGCGATGTCGGGGCTCACGCGAACCACCGCCGTTCCTCGGGCAGCCGACCGATGGCGCGCATGATCCGGTAGGCGATCACCGTCACGACCAGGCCGCCGAGGATGAGCGCCACACCGCCGGGCGAGTTGTAGGCCGTCGCCGCCTCGGGTCGGCTCGCGAGCAGGAGCAGCACGATCCACGGCGCCGCGACGCCGAGCCGCGCGGCGACGACGACCCACGACTGCCGCGCTTGCACCTCGGAGCGGATCGCCGCATCTTGCCGCAGCGCCGCACCGAGGTTGCGCAGCACCGTGGTGAGCTCGCTGCCGCCGACCTCGCGCGCCATCCGCAGCGTCTCGAGCAGCCGGTCGGCGACCGGGTCGGCCAGCCGGGCCTTGAGCTCGTCTACGCCGGCGCCGAAGTCGCCGGTCGACCGGTACAGCGCCGCGAACTCGCCGAAGGCCGGGCGGATCGCCGGCGGTCCGGCCGTCGCGAGCGTCATCAGCGCGTCGGGAAGGGCCAGCCCCGACCGCACCGCCGAGACCAGGTGGTCCACGACATCCGGCCACAGCACCCGGGTCGCGGCGCGGTTGCGGCGGGCGCGCCAGGCGATCAGGAGGCTCGGAAGCGCCACGGCGACCACGCCGGCCGCGAACGCCAGCACGCCGACCCGCATGGTGACGAACACGCCCGCCGAGGTCGCGACGCCGAGCAGCGCCGACAGCAGCAGCACGGTCGCCGGCGACATCCGCGGCAGCCCGGCCTGGTGAAGCCGGTCGCGCAGCGCGGAGGGCGACGGGCTGTGGCGGCGCTCGGCGCGCGGCCACAGGAACGGCGAGATCACCAGCAGCAGCCCGGCGCCGAGGGCGAGACCGAGGATCAGCGTCACCGGATGCCCCGCCCGAGCACCGAGGCCGGGTCCAGGCCGGCTGCGACGTACTTGCCGGCCCGGCTCGGGTATCCCCCGGTCGGTCTCAGCTCGCCCTGCACGCTCGCGAAGATCTGGCTCGCCTCGATCACGCCCGCGCTGACGACGCCGGTGGGCGCGACCATCTCGACCACCCGCCGGTGTCCGCCGCGCTGAAGCTCGCAATGCACCACGAGGTCGATGCAGCTCGCGACGGTCGGCACCACGAAGCCGGAGTCGATGTTGCGGCCGGCGAGCAGCGGCAGTGTCGACAGCTTCACCAGGGCATCCCGCGCGGAGTTGGCGTGGATGGACGACATGCCCGGCAGCCCGGAGTTGAGCGCGATGAGCAGGTCGAGCGACTCCGCCTCGCGCACCTCGCCCACCACGAGGCGGTCGGGGCGCATCCGCAGCGACTCCTTGATCAGCCGTCGAAGGGTGACCTCGCCGGTGCCCTCCAGCGACGGCTGGCGGCACTGCAT
>DATMVL010000303.1:0-5825 GCA_035563175.1 Rhodoglobus sp.
GCTCATCGCCCGCGCCTTCGGTGACGAGCGCGCGACCGAGGCGGCGATGACGACGCTCGACGAGCACGGCGGAACCTGGACCTACACCGCGGACGGCGAGCAGCGGCAGGTGACGGTGCCCTGGAGCGGCGAGATCAGCGAGCGTCCGCAGATCCGTCGCGAGGTGGTGCTGACGTACCGCGAGGCGTGCCGCCGCCTGGGCGTCGAACCGCGTACCGAGTAAACCTGAAAACCAACCGAGAGCCGACAGGGCCGCTGTCAACCCCCGCCGTCCCGCCCGAACTCGCGGAACGATGGTGCCGAATCCCTAGTAGCGCCGTAGATCGCGGCCCATCGGAGGAGGAACACAGTGTCCAGTTCACCCAATCGCCTCGTCGCCGTCATCTTCGGCGCCGTCTACCTGCTCGTCGGCCTGCTCGGCTTCACGGCGACCGCCGGCGTCGGCTTCTTCGACCCCGAGGGCGGCCTGCTGCTCGGCATCTTCGAGGTCAACATCTTCCACAACATCGCCCACCTCCTGATCGGCGCCGCGCTGCTGATCGCCGGCCTGCGCAACGTGCGCGCCGCGAAGACCGTCAACACGGTCGTCGGCGCCGCCTACCTGCTCCTCGGCCTGATCGGTCTGTTCATCGTCGACAGCGCGGCCAACATCCTGGCGATCAACGCCGCGGACAACGTGCTGCACTTCGCCAGCGCGATCCTGCTGCTCGCCGTCGGCCTCGGCGCCGAGCGTGGCACCCGCCGCGGAACCGCCGCCGTCTGATGGATGCGGAGCCGAGGACGATCGCGATGTCGCCGATCACCAGGACCTGGGTCGCGTTCGCGGCCGTCGGCACCGGGCTGATCCACGTCGCGCTCGTCCTCGGCTCTCCGCTTCCGCTCGGCATCGCCCTCGCGGTGCTCGGGCTGGCGGAGTTCTTCTGGGGCGTGCTGACCTTCGCACGGGATGCCCCGCCCGCCCCGCGGATCGCGCTCGCGGTCGCGGTGGTCCCCCTCGTCGCGCTCGGCCTGTTCACCGTGGTCGCGGTGGCCGGCGGCTTCACCATCCCGTCCGGGTTCCTGCTGCCGCTGGGCCTGGCCACGCTCCTCGAGGTCGCGGCTGCCGCTCTGCTCGGTCGCGCACTCCGCACCTCGGGTCCGGCGCCCGCACCGGGTGTCGGACGGTATCTCATCGCCCTGTTCGCCGGCGCCGTCGTCGTCGGCGCGATCACCACGCCCGCGCTCGCAGCGACCACCGCCGGCGCGAACGCCGTGCCGCACGGCGAGTTCCACTTCGAGCAGACCGATCACGGTCACTGACGCTGTTCCCGTGAACGCGGGTCGCCACTACACTTAGGCTCACCTAACCTCAGGGAGCCCGATGTCCGTCATCCCCTTCTCGCAGGCCCTGCGCGAGCGCACCTGGACCAGCCACGGTGACAGCGAGGGCGCCCAGTTCATGAACGACCTCATGACCGGCAAGGGCACCCGCGACGACTACATCGCCCTCGTCGCCCAGCACTACTTCATCTACGACGCGCTCGAGGCGGCGGCGGCCCGCTTCGCCGGCGATGCCGAGGCCGCGCCGTTCCTGGCGCCGCAGCTCACCCGGCTGCCGGCGCTGCAGGCCGACCTCGAGTTCCTCATCGGCGACCACTGGCGCGAGGCCATCACGCCGCTGCCCACCACCGCGCGCTACGTCGCCCGCATCCACGAGGTGGCGGATGAGGGCTGGTCGGGCGGCTTCATCGCCCACCACTACACCCGCTATCTCGGCGACCTCTCGGGCGGGCAGGCGATCCGCCGTCTCATGCAGCGCCAGTTCGGCTTCGACACCAACGGCGTCGGCTTCTACCTGTTCGACCAGATCGCCAGCCCCAAGGAGTTCAAGGAGACCTACCGCGAGCAGCTCGACGCGGTCGGCTGGGACGCCGCGGAGCGCGAGCGCGTCATCGACGAGGTGCTGGTCGCCTATCGGTTCAACACCGAGCTGTTCGTCGACCTCAGCGACGCGAAGGCCGCCGCGGCATAGCCGGTCCCCGTCTCGGCTTCGTCCCGGTTCGGGCGTTCTGTCGCCGCCATTCCGGGCAGAATTCCCGGAGGGCCGCAAAGCCGACCTGGCGGGCGCGCGGACGGGCGCGCCGCTCAGGCCTGGATGGCCGGGATCGCCGACGCGCGAGACATGAACCGCACGACGTGCTCGTCGACGATGATGTCGGCCGGGCGCAGCGGGCGGGTCAGGTAGAGGCCCTCGAGCGAGGTGATGCGCGATAGCGCGACGTAGGTCTGGCCGGGCGCGAACGAGCGGCTGCCGAGGTCGACGACGGCCTGGTCGTACGTCTTGCCCTGCGACTTGTGGATGGTGACCGCCCACGCCAACCGCAGCGGGAACTGATGGAACTCGGCCACCACGTCCTTCCGCAGCGACTTCGTCAGCGGCGAGTAGGTGTACCGGAACTTCTCCCACACCGCCGGCCGCACCTCGTGCCGCTCGCCGTCGAGGTCGACCCACACGGTGTCGGCGATCTTCGTCACCGTGCCGACGCTGCCGTTCACCCAGCGGCCGCCGCCGCCTTCGCCGGTGTCGTTCCTCAGAAACATCACCTTCGCGCCGACCTTCAACTCGAGCGCCTCGTCAGCCGGGTACGAGCGCCCGCCGAACTCGCCCGTCACCTCGGCCTTCGCGGTGAGCGCGCGCCCCGGCAGGCGGTGCAGCGCGGCCGCGTTGATGCGCGTGACGGTGCCGTTCGTGGTGGCGAGCGTGATCGCATCCGCCGGCGCCGGCCGAGCGCCGGTCTCGTTGAGCACGCCCGCGATCTCGGCGGTGACCATGTTGTGGCGCACGGCCTCGAGCATCCACTTGAACCGGTCGTCGGTCTGACGGTGGATGGTGGCGAGCTCGTAGATCGACAGGTCGGTCTGCTGCCAGACCTTCGCGTCGAAGAACCACATGGAGCGGTAGTGCTCCTCGTAGTAGAGGCGCTCGTCGCCCTCGCCCGGCACCGGGGCGAGCTGGTACGGGTCGCCGAACAGCACGATCTGCACGCCGCCGAACGGGTCGTCCTTCCGGCCGCGGGCCTGCCGCAGCGATCGATCGATCGCGTCCATCAGGTCGGCGCTGACCATCGAGACCTCGTCGATCACGAGGGTCTCGAGCGACGACAGCAGCTTGCGCAGCTCGTTGCTCTGCTCGATCTCATGGTCGGCGATGACGCCGATCGGCAGCCGGAACAGCGAGTGGATGGTCTGCCCGCCCACGTTCAGCGCGGCGACGCCGGTGGGTGCGCAGATGACGAGCTGCTTCGAGGTGCCCTCGGCGATCGCGTTCAGCAGCGTCGACTTGCCGGTGCCCGCGCGCCCGGTGACGAAGATGTGGTCGAGGGTGGTCTCGATCCGGTCGAACACCGCCTGCTGCTCGGCGGAGAGGGACGGCTCGGACACCCGGTGAAGTGTACCCGCGCCGACCCGGGCGGTTCGGGAGCGCCGCTTAGGATGTGGGGATGCGCCGGGAGCTGCTGCGGATGGGGATCATCCTCGGCATGATCCTCGTCGCGTTCACCGCGGTGGTGGTCGCGCTGAACACGTCGCTGTACAGCGCCGGCGGCTACGTGCGCGGCTACCTCGACGCCGTGGCCCGCGCGGATGCGACCGGCGCCCTCGACCTGGCGGGTGATCCGGCGGAGACCGCCGAGGCATCCGACGACCTGCTGCGGGCCGAGGCGATCAGCGAGCTCGAGCAGATCCGGCTGGTTGGCGACGACGCCGGCGAGGACGGCGTGCACCGGGTCACCTACGCCTACGAGGCCGACGGGGTGAGCGCCCAGTCGACCTTCGAGGTGCGGCAGACCGGCGCGCTGTTCGGCCTGTTCCCGACGTGGGAGTTCGCGGTGCAGCCCATCGGGGTCCTGCAGGTGACCGCGCAGAACGACCCGCGCTTCACAGCGAACGGCATCGACCTCGTCGCGCCGGCGGCGAACGCCCCGGCAGGCTACTCGGTGTTCGTGCCGAGCACCGTCACCCTGAAGCACGAGACGCAGTTCCTGCAGTCGCGCGCGCAGCGGGTGTCGGTCGCCGACCCGGCGTCGCCCGTGGCGGCGCGGGTCGAGGTGCTCGCCAACGCGGCCTTCGTGGAGCAGGTGCAGCAGGAGCTCGACGAGCACCTCGACGAGTGCGCCACCCAGCCGGTGCTGCTGCCGACCGGATGCCCGTTCGGTCAGGAGATCGCGAACCGCATCGTGACCGAGCCGTCGTGGTCCATCTCCGAGTACCCGCAGGTGACGATCGTGCCCGGCCCGGAGCCCTCGACGTGGCTCGTGCCGCGCACGCGGGGCGCGGCGCACCTGCTGGTGGACATCCGCTCGCTGTTCGACGGATCCATCAGCACGTTCGACCGGGACGTCCCGTTCACGGTGGCCTACCTGGTGACCTTCCTGCCGGACGGGTCGCCGCTCATCACCGCCCAGTACGAGTAGCCCGGCTCAGCCGCGGCGCGAGCGCTCGGTGAGCATGGCGTTGTACGCCTCGAGCTCGGCGTCGCCGTCGCGGTCGGCCCGCCGGTCGTAGCGCACCGACTCCCGCCGGTCGGACCGGTACCAGAGCACCGCGACCGACACCGCGAGCACCAGGGTCGGCAGCTCGCCGATGCTCCAGGCGATGCCGCCGGCGACCCGCTGGTCGGCCATCGCGTCGCCGCCCCACCCCATGGCGCCGTACCAATCGGCGAGCAGCAGCCCCTCACCCATGATGAGGGCGAGCCCGAAGAACGCGTGGAACGCCATCGCCCCGAGCAGGATGAGCAGCCGCACCGGGTAGGTCGGTCGCTGCGGCTGGGGGTCGATGCCGATCATCACCGACGTGAACAGGTACCCGGTGGCCAGGAAGTGCACCACCATCCAGACGTGACCGAGGTGGTCGCTCGTCGCCCAGCTGAACAGCGGCGTGTAGTAGAACGCCCACAGCGACCCGACGAACAGCCCGGCGGCGATGAGCGGGTTCGCCAGGAACGCGAAGAACCGCGAGTGCACGACGAGCAGCAGCCATTCGCGGGCCCCGCGGCTGCCGTCGGAGCGCTTCTCGATCGCCCGCAGCGCGAGCGTGATCGGCGCACCCGGCACCAGCAGCAGCGGCACCATCATGCCGAGCACCATGTGCGCCACCATGTGCGCCGAGAACAGGTAGCGCTCGTACACCGCGATACCGCCGTTGGTGACGTACACCAGCAGCAGCATCCCCGCGATCCAGAGGATCGTGCGGTGCAGCGGCCAGCGGTCGCCGCGGCGGCGCAGCCGCAGCACCCCGATCAGGTAGAACGCGATGCCGAAGCCGGCGACGAGCAGCCAGAGCAGGTCGATCTGCACCGAGGTCGCGAGCGCGAGCGGCGTGGGCTCCGGCGGCAGCGACGCGCCGGTGAGCAGCTCGGCGGGCGTCGGATCGGTGAGCTCGGACGCGGGCGTCTGCGGCACCGGGGTCGCCGTGCGCCCGAGCGCCGCCGCGACCCCCGCGGCCACACCCATGAAGGCGAGCTCGGCGCCGGCCAGGGACCAGAACAGGCGGGTCTGGCGCGCATCGGGCCGCGACATCCGCCCGATCACGACCCGGCGGTAGGCGGCCCCGAACAGGCCGAGCGCGAGCAGCGCGGCGATCTTGACCAGCACCAGGATGCCGTACGGCGTGAGCAGGTTGCCGAAGTCCGCGATGCGCAGCTGCGCACTCACGAACCCGGAGACGGCCACCACGATGAAGCTCACGAGCGCGACGGTCGAGTACCGGGTGAGCAGCGGCACGAGCCGGTCACCGAGCGTGCGCCGCTGCAGCGCGAGCACCAGCAGCCCGCCGAGCCAGACCGC
>DATMVL010000304.1:0-2341 GCA_035563175.1 Rhodoglobus sp.
GACTTCGTCGAGGTCACCAGGACCACGCCGGAGAAGTCGCTGACGCTCCCGCTGCCCAAGAAGGGCGGCCGCAACAACCAGGGCCGGATCACCACCCGACACCAGGGCGGTGGCCACAAGCGGGCCTACCGGATCATCGACTTCAGGCGCTACGACAAGGACGGCGTGCCGGCCAAGGTCGCGGAGATCGAGTACGACCCCAACCGCACCGCGCGCATCGCTCTGCTGCACTACGCCGACGGCGAGAAGCGCTACATCATCGCGCCGAAGGACCTGCAGCAGGGCATGGCTGTCGAGGCCGGCGTCCGCGCCGACATCAAGCCGGGCAACAACCTGCCGCTGCGCAACATCCCCGTCGGTACGACGATCCACTGCGTGGAGCTGCGTCCGGGCGGCGGAGCCAAGCTCGCCCGCTCGGCCGGCAACTCGGCCCAGCTGGTCGCCCGTGAGGGCACCCGGGCCACGCTCCGGCTCCCCTCCGGCGAGATGCGGTTCGTCGACGTGCGCTGCCGCGCCACCGTCGGCGAGGTCGGCAACGCCGAGCAGTCGAACATCAACTGGGGCAAGGCCGGCCGCATGCGCTGGAAGGGCAAGCGCCCGACGGTCCGCGGTGTCGTCATGAACCCGGTCGACCACCCGCACGGTGGTGGCGAGGGCAAGACGTCGGGTGGTCGCCACCCGGTGTCCCCGTGGGGCAAGCCGGAGGGCCGCACGCGCAAGCGCAAGGCGTCCGACTCCCAGATCATCCGCCGCCGCAAGTCCGGCAAGCGCCGCTGAGTAAGGACTGATCCCAGATGCCTCGCAGCCTCAAGAAGGGTCCCTTCGTGGACGACCACCTTCAGAAGAAGGTGGACGCCCAGAACGAGAAGGGCAGCCACAACGTGATCAAGACGTGGTCGCGCCGCTCGATGATCGTGCCCGAGATGATCGGCCACACCATCGCCGTGCACGACGGGCGCAAGCACGTTCCCGTGTTCGTGAGCGACTCCATGGTCGGCCACAAGCTCGGGGAGTTCGCCCCGACCCGCACCTACCGCGGGCACGTCAAAGACGACCGGAAGAGCCGCCGCCGCTGAGGCGGTAGCGATACGGAGACGAGATATTCATGAGCACTATGGAGCGCAAGCAGGTGAGCGCCCGGCGCGAGAGCCTGCTGGGCGACGAGCCCGGCGCCTTCGCCAGCGCACGCTTCGTCCGGATCACTCCCATGAAGGCCCGTCGGGTCGTCGACATGGTGCGTGGGATGGGCGTCGAGGACGCGCTGAACCTGCTTCAGTTCGCGCCGCAGGCCGCTGCCGAGACCGTCTACAAGATCCTCGCCAGCGCTGTCGCCAACGCTGAGACCACCGAGGGGCTGGACGCCGGCACCCTGGTCGTCAGCAAGGCGATGGTCGATGAGGGACCGACGATGAAGCGGTGGCGCGCCCGTGCCCAGGGCCGCGCCTCTCGCATCAACAAGCGCACGAGCCACATCACCCTGGTGGTGCAGCCGCGCCCCGAGCGCACGACTGAGAACACGACCGGGAACAAGAAGGGACGGAAGGCCTGATGGGTCAGAAGATCAACCCGAACGGTTTCCGCCTCGGCATCTCCACCGACCACAAGAGCCGGTGGTACGCCGACAAGCTGTACAAGAGCTACGTCGGCGAGGACGTCGCGATCCGCAAGCTGCTGAGCAAGGGCATGGAGCGGGCCGGCATCTCCAAGGTGGAGATCGAGCGCACCCGTGACCGCGTCCGCGTGGACATCCACACGGCGCGTCCCGGCATCGTGATCGGCCGCCGCGGCGCCGAGGCCGACCGCATCCGGAGCGAGCTCGAGAAGCTCACCGGCAAGCAGGTGCAGCTGAACATCCTCGAGGTCAAGAACCCCGAGATCGACGCGCAGCTGGTCGCCCAGGGTGTCGCCGAGCAGCTCGCCGGCCGTGTGGCGTTCCGCCGCGCGATGCGCAAGGCGATGCAGACCTCGATGCGCTCGGGTGCCAAGGGCATCCGGATCCAGTGCTCGGGTCGCCTCAACGGCGCCGAGATGTCGCGCACGGAGTTCTACCGCGAGGGCCGCGTGCCCCTGCACACGCTCCGCGCCGACATCGACTACGGCTTCTACGAGGCCCGCACGACCTTCGGCCGCATCGGCGTGAAGGTCTGGATCTACAAGGGCGAGGTCGCCGGCACCGGTGCCGAGCGTCAGGCCCAGCAGGCCGCCCGCGCCGGTGCTCCCGGTCGCGGCGGTCGTCCCAACACCCGTGGCGGTGACCGTCCGAGCCGTGGCTCGCGCGGGGACCGCGGTGGCCGTGCCGGCGACGCGCCGGCCGTGACCGAGGCTCCCGCCGGTGGCGACA
>DATMVL010000305.1:0-5306 GCA_035563175.1 Rhodoglobus sp.
AGCGACCCGGCCACCTGCCGCGAGCTGGTGGCGAAGGCGGCCGCGGCGATGGGCGGCATCGACATCCTGGTCAATAACGCCGGCCGGCAGCTCTACAGCGAGCGGCTGGAGGACATCAGCGACGAGCAGTTCGAGGACACGTTCCGCACGAACATCTTCGCCATGTTCTACATCACCAAGGCCGCGCTGGCGCACATGCCCGAGGGCGGCTCGATCATCAACACCACGTCCATCCAGGCGTACCAGCCGTCGCCGACCCTGGTCGACTACGCGAGCACCAAGGCGGCGATCAACAACTTCACGAAGGGGCTCGCGCAGCAGCTCGCCGAGCGCGGCATCCGCGTGAACGCCGTGGCGCCCGGCCCGATCTGGACGCCGCTGCAGGTCACCCACGGTCAGCCGCCGGAGCAGCTGGAGCAGTTCGGCCAGCAGACGCCGTACGGCCGTGCCGGCCAGCCGGCGGAGCTCGCGCCCGCGTACGTGTTCCTGGCCTCCGCCGAGTCCAGCTACGTCTCCGGTGAGACGCTCAACGTGAACGGCGGCTCGCCGACGCCCTGACCGGCCGACTCGGGTGCGGGGCCGATACTGCGGGAGTGACGCAGCGGCCCCGCACCGAGCACCGCTGGCCGGTGCTCGTCACCGTGCTCGTCGCGTTCGCCGTGTACGCGATGCTGCCCGACCCGCTCGTGCGGCTGCCGTCGTGGCTGGTCACCGTGGTGGGGGTGCTCGCCCTGCTGCCGCTGGTGCTCTACAACCCCACCCGGCTGGATCGGGAGTCCGCCTGGTCGCGGCGGCTCAGCATCCTGTTCGCCGTGGGGTTCGTGGTCGTCAGCCAGGTGCACATCGTCGCGATCGTCGTCCAGCTGGTGGACGGCTCGGCAGACGGGCCGACGACGCTGCTCGTGGCGTTCGCCGTGTGGCTGACGAACGTCGTCGCGTTCGGCCTCGTCTTCTGGGAGCTGGACCGCGGGGGTCCGGTCGCCCGCCGCGTGGAGGGCATCCGGGACGATGCCGGGCAGGACTTCCGGTTCCCCCAGCAGGATGGCTCGCCCGGCATGGATCCGGCGTGGCAGCCGGTCTTCTTCGACTACCTGTTCTTCTCGCTGAGCTCGATGATGGCCTTCAGCCCGACCGACGTCATGCCGCTGACGCTGCGGGCGAAGGCGCTGATGGCCTTCGAGTCGCTGACCGGCTTCGTGCTGCTCGCGCTGGTGATCTCGCGCGGTGTGAACATCCTGGGCTGAGCGTCAGACGCCGGCGGGCTGCAGCTCGGCGAGCGCGGCCTGGTACTCCTCGAGCGAGCGCGCCTGTCCGGGCGCGGTGATGAAGCTGGCCCGGATGACGCCGCCCTCGTCGATGAGGAAGGTCGCGCGGTTCGCGAAGCCCTTCTCGGGCAGGAACACGCCGTACTCGCGGGCGACCTCGCCGTGCGGCCAGAAGTCGGCGAGCAGGTTGAAGTCGTATCCCTCCTGCTCCGCCCAGGCCCGCAGCGTGGCCTTCGAGTCGACGGAGATGCCGATCAGCTCGATGCCGGCGCTCTTGAACATCCCGAGGTTGTCGCGCAACGTGCAGAGCTCGCTCGTGCAGGTGCTCGAGAACGCGAGCGGGAAGAAGACGAGGGCCACCGGCCGCTTGCCGCGGAACTCGCTGAGGCGGATGTGCTCGCCGAACTGGTTCGCCAGTTCGAAGTCGGGTGCCTTGGTGTCGTTCTCAAGGGCCATGATCAGGATGCTCCTCAGTCGCCTGGAGCCTGTCCCCGGGCGCGCACGAGGAGTCATCCTACGCTCGCGGCCTGCGAAGCGCAGGGTGCGGGACACACCGCCGGAACTGTCCGGAACCTCCAACTAGACTCGACGATGCGGTGCCCCCCACTACAGCCGAGACCCGGCTATCGGCGCGCCCGATGAACCCATCTGTTCTCACAAGAAAGCAGGTCAACGGTGACGGTCAACGACCAGGACCCGTACTCGGTCACCTCGAACGACTCCGACCCGGAGGAGACCGCCGAGTGGCGCGAGTCGCTCAGCGGGCTCGTCGAGGCGAAGGGACACCAGCGCGGCCGCGAGGTCATGCTCAGCCTGCTGAAGGCGTCCAAGGATCTGCACCTCGGTGTTCCGATGGTGCCGACGACCGACTACATCAACACCATCGCACCGGAGAACGAGCCCGCCTTCCCGGGTGATGAGGAGCTCGAGCGCCGCTACCGGGCGTGGATCCGCTGGAACGCCGCGATCACCGTGCACCGGGCGCAGCGCCCCGGCATCGCGGTCGGCGGCCACATCTCCACCTACGCGTCGTCGGCGGCGCTGTACGAGGTCGGCCACAACCACTTCTTCCGCGGTGCCGACCACCCCGGCGGCGGCGACCAGATCTTCTACCAGGGCCACGCCTCCCCCGGCATGTACGCCCGCGCCTTCCTCGAGGGCCGGCTCAGCGTCGATCAGCTGAAGGGCTTCCGCCAGGAGAAGTCGCAGGCGCCCAACGGCCTGTCGAGCTACCCGCACCCGCGGCTGATGCCCGACTTCTGGCAGTTCCCGACCGTGTCGATGGGTCTCGGCCCGATCAACGCGATCTGGCAGGCGCAGTCGAACAAGTACCTCACCAACCGGGGCATCAAGGACGCCACCGACCAGCAGGTCTGGGCGTTCCTCGGCGACGGCGAGATGGACGAGGTCGAATCGCGCGGCGCCCTGCAGTGGGCGGCGAACGAGGGCCTCGACAACCTCAACTTCGTCATCAACTGCAACCTGCAGCGCCTGGACGGGCCGGTGCGCGGCAACGGCAAGATCATCCAGGAGCTGGAGAGCTTCTTCCGCGGCGCCGGCTGGAACGTCATCAAGGTCATCTGGGGCCGGGAGTGGGATGCCCTGCTCGAGCGCGACGACGAGGGCGCGCTGCGCGACCTCATGAACGCCACGCCCGACGGCGACTACCAGACCTACAAGGCCGAGAACGGCGCGTACGTGCGCGAGAACTTCTTCGGCCGCGACCCGCGCACCGCGAAGATGGTCGAGGACTACTCCGACGAGCAGCTGTGGAACCTCAAGCGCGGCGGCCACGACTACCGCAAGGTGTACGCGGCGTTCAAGGCCGCGACCGAGCACAAGGGCCAGCCCACGGTCATCCTGGCCAAGACGGTCAAGGGCTACGGCCTCGGCCCGAGCTTCGAGGGCCGCAATGCGACCCACCAGATGAAGAAGCTCACGCTCGACAACCTCAAGCAGTTCCGCGACGTGATGCACATCCCGATCACCGACGCGCAGCTCGACGAGAACCCGTACGAGCCGCCGTTCTACCACCCGGGTGAGCAGGACGAGGCGATCCAGTACCTGCTCGAGCGCCGTCGTGCGCTCGGCGGCTACGTGCCGGAGCGCCGCTCGAAGTACACGCAGATCCCGCTGCCCGAGGCCACCGCCTACGACGTGGTCAAGAAGGGCTCCGGCAAGCAGGAGGTCGCCACCACGATGGCGTTCGCCCGCCTGCTCAAGGACCTGCTGCGGGTGAAGGGCTTCGGTCACCGTCTGGTGCCGATCATCCCGGATGAGGCGCGCACGTTCGGCATGGACGCCTACTTCCCGACCGCCAAGATCTACAACCCGTCGGGACAGCAGTACACCTCCGTCGACCGTGAGCTGCTGCTGGCGTACAAGGAGAGCCCCCAGGGCCAGATCGTGCACGTCGGCATCAACGAGGCCGGCGCGTTCGCCGCCTTCACCGCCGCGGGCACGCAGTACGCCACCAACGGCGAGCCGCTCATCCCGGTGTACGTCTTCTACTCGATGTTCGGCTTCCAGCGCACCGGCGACGCCATGTGGGCCGCCGCCGACCAGATGGCGCGCGGGTTCATCATCGGCGCGACCGCGGGACGCACCACGCTCACCGGCGAGGGCCTGCAGCACGCCGACGGCCACTCGCCGCTGCTGGCGTCGACCAACCCGGCCGTCGTGTCGTACGACCCGGCGTACGGCTACGAGCTCGGCCACATCGTGCAGTCCGGCATCGAGCGGATGTACGGTCAGCAGCCCGAGAACGTCATGTACTACCTGACGGTGTACAACGAGCCGATGCCGCAGCCGGCCGAGCCCGAGGGTCTCGACGTCGACGGCGTGGTGAAGGGCATCTACCTGCTGCGCCGCGGCAACGGCGACGGCCCGAAGGCGCAGATCCTGGCCTCGGGCGTCGGCGTGCCGTGGGCGCTGGAGGCGCAGGAGCTGCTGCAGAACGACTGGGGCGTGAGCGCCGACGTGTGGTCGGTCACGAGCTGGACCGAGCTGCGCCGCGACGGCCTCGACGCCGAGGAGCAGAACTTCCTGCACCCCGACCAGGACGAGCGCGTGCCGTACGTGACGCAGAAGCTGCAGGGGGCCGAGGGCCCGTTCGTGGCCGTCAGCGACTTCATGCACGCCGTGCCCGACCAGATCCGCCAGTTCGTGCCCGGCGACTACATCACGCTCGGCGCCGACCAGTTCGGGTTCTCCGACACCCGTGCCGCCGCACGGCGCTACTTCAAGATCGACGGACCGTCGGTCGTGGTGCGCACGCTGCAGGCGCTGGCGAAGCAGGGCAAGGTCGACCGCGGCCTCTCCGCCCGGGCGATCGAGCAGTACCGGCTCCACGACGTCACCGCCGGCACGACGGGGACGGCCGGCGGCGAGAGCTAGCGGCCGTCGGTGGCCCAGCGGACGAAGGAGCAGACCCTCGCCTGGCTGCGCACCCTCTCGGGTGAGCTGTCCACGGCGACGCTGAAGCGACTCGAGGAGACGCTGCCCTGGTATGGCGACATGCCGCCGGGGCGGCGCTCCGCGGTCGGCCTCGTCGCGCAGGCCGGCATCACGAGCTTCATCTCCTGGTTCGACGACCCGAAGTCCACGCCGTGGATCGCCGCCGACGTGTTCGGGGCGGCACCCCGCGAGCTGCTGCGCTCGGTCTCGCTCACGCAGACCCTGCAGCTGATCCGCATCACCGTCGAGGTCGTCGAGGAGCGCGTCCGCAACGACGACGACGCCCTGCGCGAGGCGATCCTGCTGTACTCGCGCGAGATCGCGTTCGCCGCCGCCGACGTGTACGCCCGTGCCGCCGAGCAGCGAGGGCTGTGGGATGCCCGGCTCGAGGCTCTCGTCGTGGACTCGATCCTCTCCGGCGAGTACGACCAGGAGCTGCCATCCCGCATCGCCGCTCTCGGCTGGAACGGACACGGCGAGGTCTGCGTGCTCGTGGGCACCGCCCCGAAGATGCTCGACGTCGACCAGCTGCGCCGCACCGCCCGTCACCTCGACGCCGATGTGCTGATCGGCGTGCAGGGCAGC
>DATMVL010000306.1:0-8023 GCA_035563175.1 Rhodoglobus sp.
CGGCGACGTCATGCCTAGGCTGGGCGCGTGGCCCGCATCGCCGACGTCTCGGACGAGGCGATCCTTCTCGCCGGCGGCGGGGCGGCCATCCTGCAGCAGCTGGCGAACCCGGTGGTCGCCGCCGGCGTCGCCGGGCACAGCGACTTCGCCGAGCGGCCGCTCGACCGGCTGCACGGCACGCTCACCTACCTCTACGTCATCGTGTACGGCACGCCGGACGAGGCGCGGCGCATCGCCCGCGAGGTCGGCCGGGCGCACGCGCCGGTGCCGGGTGCCCGCGACGACGCGCCGCAGCTCTGGGTCGCGGCCACGCTGTACGAGACGGCGCGTCGGGTGCACGAGCTGGTGCTCGGCGAGTGGGACGACGCGCTGCTGGCGGACTACGCGGTGGTCGGCACCGCGCTCGGCATGCCCGCGTCGTCGTGGCCGGCCGATCCCGCGGCGTTCGCGGAGTACTGGCGCGCCGCCCCGCGCGAGGTCGGCGACACCGCGCGGGGCCTCGCCCGGCAGCTGCTGCGCCCGCGGAACGTTCCGCTGTGGACCAGGATGCTCATGCCCGCGGTCAGGACGGTCACCGCCGGGCTGCTCGAGCCCGAGCTCCGCGCGGCCTACCGCCTGCCGTTCGACCAGCGCCGGTTCGACCGGCTGGTGCGGTTCGCGCGGGTCGTCTACCCGCGTCTGCCGAGGTGGCTGCGGCGCCTGCCGCGGGACGTGTACCTGCGCAGGTTCAGACGGGCCGCAGCAGTGTGATCCCGGCCGCGATGTCGGCGGTGACCAGCCGCACGCGCACCCGCTCCCCGACCGGGGCGTCACCCTCGAGCTTCGCCGTGACGGGCGGTTCGTCGAGCTGCACGCTGCCCTCGGCGATCACGACCGCGTCGAACTCCTCGCCCTCGCGGCCGTGCAGCAGCGCCGCCTCGATCGCGTCCACCGACGCCCGCTCGAGCCGCCCCGCGAGCCCGTCGGAGCGGTTCATGATCTTCGGCAGGCCCGGCAGCGCCTCGCGCACCCACCCGGGCACCTCGCGCCCGTCGAGCAGGGCGTGGCAGGTGACGAGCACGAAGCGGTCGACGAGCCGGCGCAGCGGCGCGGTGGTGTGCGCGTACGGCGCAGCCACGGCGGCCTGCACGACGTCGTCGGGCACGGCCCCGTCGAACGCGGTGTAGCCGGCGCCGCGGAACAGGCTGCCGGCGGACTGCAGCACCGCGAGCGCCGCCGCCGAGTCCCGGTCGAGCGAGCGCAGGTACTCGCCGTACGGCTGCCCCTCCGGCCACGGCAGTCCGAGCGCGGCGACCCGCATCCGGAACGCGGCGAGCGTCTCCTCGTCCGGTGCGGGCATGGTGCGCAGCAGCCCGACACCGCCGTCCAGCATGATGCGCGCGGCCGCCATGCCGGTCATGAGCGACAGCTGGGCGTTCCAGTTCTCCACGGGCAGCGGTCGACGGCGGATGAGGCGGTAGCGACCACCCTCGCGCACGACCTCCTGGTCGGGCCGGTCGAGGCTGGCGCCACCGCGAGCGCGCTCCTGCTCGATCCGCAGCTCGCCGATCTCGCGCAGCAGAGGATCGGGCTGCTCCTGCGCCTCGACGTACGAGAGCCGGCGCGTCGACCGCACCATCGCCCGGGTGAGCGTCGTGCGCTCGACCGTGCCGGCCGCATCCAGGTCGAACTCCCACACGAAGGCCGGCGCGATCTGCCCGGGCAGCAGCGACGCTGCACCCTCCGAGATGCGGGTCGGATGCAGCGGGATGCGGCCGTCGGGCACGTAGAGCGTCTGGCCCCGCCGCCGCGCCTCGGCGTCGATCGCGCCCCCGGGCCGCACGAAGGCGGGCACGTCGGCGATCGCGTACCGCACCCGATAGCCGTCGCCACGGCGCTCGAGGTGCATGGCCTGGTCGAGGTCGGTCGCCCCGGCCGGGTCGATGGTGATGAACGGGATGTCCGTGCGATCGAGCGACGGCAGGTCGGGTTCGACAACCGCCGCCTCCGCTTCCACGGCGGCCGGGAAGCCGGCCGGCAGCTCGAGCTCGTCGCGGATCCGCCGCAACGCAGCGGCGAGCTCGCCCTCCGGCGTGCGGATCCGCGGGACGAGCAGCCGCTCGCGCGGCGCGAGCTCGGACGTCACAGCTTCTCGATCGGCGCGATCTTGATCAGCAGCCGCTTGCGGCCGGCCGTGTCGAACTGCACCTCGGCGACGCGCTTGCTGCCCTCGCCGGTGACCGCGCTGACCCTGCCCTCGCCGAAGTCGGCGTGCCGGATGCGGTCACCCACCGCGAGCGTCAGGTCGCCGTTGTCGCGCACCGCGCCGGTGACCGCGCTCGTCCACTCGGTCTTCTGGCGCGGCGCCGGCGGCAGCGAGTTCGCGTAGCTGAACCGCTCGCGCGCCGGCCGGGGGTTGAGCGCCTTCGCGCGCGGGCCGGCGCCGGGCGACTGCCGCCAGTCGATGAGGTCGGCGGGGATCTCCTGCAGGTACCTGCTGGGCATGGCCACGTTCACCTCGCCGAAGCTCGCCCGCGACGCCGACAGCGACAGGTACAGGCGCTGCTTGGCGCGGGTGATGCCGACGTAGAACAGGCGACGCTCCTCCTGGATGCCGCCGGGTTCGCCGGACGACATCTGGTGGGGCAGCAGCCCCTCCTCGAGGCCGGTCAGGAAGACGGTGTCGTACTCGAGCCCCTTCGCGGTGTGCAGGGTCATGATCGAGACGGTGCCGTCCTCGTCGTCGATCTCGTCCGCCGCCGCGAACAGGGCCACGTTGGTGAGGAAGTCGACGAGCGTGCCCTCGGGGTTCTGCGTGCGGAACTCCTTGGCCTGCGCCACCAGCTCCTCGAGGTTCTCGGCCCGCGCCTCGTCCTGCGGGTCGCCGGAGTTCTTCAGCGACGCGAACAGCCCGCTCTTCAGCAGCAGCTCGCTGAGGATGTCATGGGGCGCCGCCTCGTTCACGACCCGCGTCGCCTGGTCGAGCAGCTTGCCGAGGTCCAGGATGGCGCCCGTCACCTTCGGACCGAGGCCCAGCTCCCCCGCATCCAGCAGCGCCTCGCGCAGCGGTGTGCCGACGCGGTCGGCGTGCGCCTGCAGCGCCGCCTCGGTCGCGGGGCCGATGCCGCGCTTGGGCACGTTGAGGATGCGGCGCAAGGCCAGGTCGTCGTCCGGGTTGGCGACCTGGATCAGGTACGCCATCGCATCCTTGATCTCGGCCCGCTCGTAGAACTTCGTGCCGCCGGGGATGCGGTACGGGATCGCCGAGCGGATGAAGATCTCCTCCAGCGGACGGGTCTGCGCGTTGGTGCGCACGAACACCGCCATGTCGTTGAGGCTCTTGCCCCGCTTGCGCAGCGTCTCGATCTCGTCGGCGACGAACTGCGCCTCGTCGTGGCCGGTGTACCCGGTGTAGCCGACGATCTTGTCGCCCGCGCCGACCGTGGTGAACAGGTTCTTCGCCTTGCGGTCGAAGTTGTTCCCGATCACCCCGTTCGCGGCGTCGAGGATGTTCTGCGTCGACCGGTAGTTCTGCTCGAGCAGGATCACCCTCGAGTTCGGGAAGTCGCGCTCGAACTCGACGATGTTCCGGATGTCCGCACCGCGGAACGCGTAGATCGACTGATCCGAGTCGCCCACCACGGTCAGCGACGCGGCGGGGATGCCGCCGGTGGCATCCAGCTTCATGCGGGTGTCCTGCGGCACGTTCTCGCGCAGCACCGGCTTCACCAGCTCGCGGATCAGCGCGTACTGCGCGTGGTTCGTGTCCTGGTACTCGTCGACCAGCACGTGACGGAACCGGCGCTGGTACAGGGCCGCGACATCCGGGAACGCCCGGAACAGGTACACCGTCTCGGCGATGATGTCGTCGAAGTCGAGCGCGTTCGCCCGGCGCAGCGCCTGCTGGTAGCGGCCGAAGATCTCGACGAACCCGGCCTCCTTCGGGTCGTCCAGGTTCACCGAGCGGGCGAACTGCTCGCGGTCGGTGAGCTCGTTCTTGAGCTTGCCGATGCGCGCGCTGACCCCGCCGGGCGTAAAGCCGAGGGTGTCGGCGCCGAGCTCCTTGATGATCCGCTTGAGCAGCGCCCGCTGGTCGGCGGTGTCGTAGATCGTGAAACCCGACCGCATGCCGAACGCCTCGGCCTGACGGCGCAGGATGCGCACGCACGCCGAGTGGAACGTGGAGATCCACATCCCCTCGGCCGCCTCTGCGCCGATCAGGCCGCGGATGCGCTCGCGCATCTCGGCCGCCGCCTTGTTGGTGAACGTGATCGCGAGGATCTGGCTCGGCCACGCGTCGCGCGACTGCAGCAGTCCGGCGATGCGGCGGGTGAGCACGCTGGTCTTGCCGGAGCCCGCGCCCGCGACGATCAGCAGCGACTGCCCGCGGTACTCGACGGCCTCGCGCTGGCGCGGGTTGAGCCCCTCGAGCAGGGAGTCGTCGATCGATCCGCGCGTCGGCTGCTGGGGTGCGTCGAGGAGGTCCGTCATGACCCATCGAGTCTACGTGCGGGGTGCGACGCCCGCCCGGGTTCACCCGGGCATCCCTGGAGCGACGGCCGCGGGCGGCTCGGCCCCCGGTGTCCGAATGCAGGCCCCGCGGGAGTGGCAGCGCTCGCATCCGCATGCCGTCGTCGCCGGATGCGCTCTACTCCTGCATTCGGACGACGGGCGGCGCTCATCCACCGTTTGCGGCGCCACCCGCCTGATCGCTCCCCGAACGGGGGACCGTGTCGGCATGGAGGACATCGGGCTCTGCATCGACCGGCACGGCGGTCTCGCGGCCACCTTCGAGCTCCGCCGCGATGGACACGACCGCGGCGCAGTCGACGTCGCGCTCAAGCGGCGCGCGCTCATCAGGGTGCGGCAGGGGTGGTACGCGCGGCCGACGGTGCATCCGGTGCTCCTGCAGGCCGCGCGGGTCGGCGGGCGAGCGACGTGCACGACCGGCCTGCGGCTGCACGGCAGCTGGGCGCCGGACACCGGCATCCTGCATGTGCAGGTGGACGCCCACGCGAGCCGGCTACGGAGCCGACGGGACTCCCGTCATCGACTCGACCGCGACGTGCGTGTGCACTGGCGGACTGTGCTGCGGGCCGAGCGGCTGCTGCTGCCTCCGCTGGAGTGCCTGCGGGATGCGGTGGACTGCTGCGAGTCCGACCTCACGTTCGCGCTCGCCGAATCGCTGCTCCACGCCGTGCCGGCACTGCGGGGGTCGTGGGCAGCGTTCGTACACACCCTTCCCATCACGGCGGCGCGGACGTTGCGCGACTGCGATGGCGTGTGCGAGTCCGGCACAGAGGCGCTGTTCTGGCTCAGGATGCGAGGACTGGTCCGGCTGTACCGTCAGGTCGCGGTCCCCGGCATCGGCCGTGTCGACTTCCTCATCGGCGTGCGGCTCATCGTCGAGATCGACGGGCGCGAGTACCACGTCGATCCCGAGCGATTCGAGGCGGACCGACGACGGGATGCCGCGGCGAGTCGGCTCGGTTACCGCGTGCTGCGGTTCAGCTACCGGCAGGTCATGGAGCGGTGGAACGAGGTCGAGGCCGCCGTGCTCGCGGCGTGGGTGCGCGGCGATCACGAGTGAGCCGCAACTGTCCGAATGCAGGAGTTGAGGGCATCCTTCGACACGGTCATGCGGATGAGCGCGCTTCCACTCGGGGAGCTCCTGCATTCGGACAACGGACGCGCGGGTGCGACGCCCGCCCGGGTTCACTCCAGCAGCGACCGCACCAGGTCGGGGTGGTCGGCGAAGACGCCGTCGACGCCCGTGTCGAGGATCGCTCCGAACTCGCCGCGCCAGTCGCCCCACTGGCGCGGCGAGCCGCCGCGACGGAATGGACGGGAGAGGAACCGGTTCTCCGGCCGCAGCGTCCACGTGAAGACCTGCAGACCGAGGGCATGCGCGCGCTCGACGAGATCGGAGCCCGGCCGCAGCAGGATCGACTTGTTCACGCTGATGCCGTCCACGGCATCCGCCAGCCTGCTCAGCCCGGCATCGGTCAGCTGCGCCGAGTACGGCAGCGCCTTGCGGCCCCACTGGGCGACGAGGTCGGCGGCCGAGCCGCGCTCCTCGAGCAGGTAGACGTACGTGGCGGCGAGCCCGCGCTGCCGCAGGCGGTCCAGGATGCCCTGCTCGAAGCTCTCGACGACGAGCCGTTCGACGGGGAAGCCGTCGAGCTCCGCCGCCACCAGCTCGTCGAGCGGCAGCCCGATGGAGTCGAAGTAGGTGGCGTGCTTGAGCTCGGCGACGAGCAGGGTCTCGCGGTCGCGCAGCAGCTCGACGAGGTCGCGCAGGCGCAGGATGGGCGACAGCCCGTCGAAGGTCGACGACGGCTGCCGCAGGGCCGGGATGCGCTCGCGCGAGCGCAGCACCGACAGCTCCTGCCAGGTGAAGTCCTCCGTGAACCAGCCGGTGAGGGGGATCCCGTCGACGACCTTCGTGGTGCGCCGGGAGGCGAACTGCGGATGCGCGGCGACGTCGGTGGTGCCCGAGATCTCGTTCTCATGGCGCAGCACGAGCACCCCGTCACGCGTGGCGACGATGTCGGGCTCGATGGCGTCGGCTCCCTGCTGCAGCGCCAGCGCATACGACGGCAGGGAGTGCTCGGGCCGGTACCCGGGCGCACCGCGGTGGCCGATGACGAGCGGGCGTGGCCGGGTTCGCACGCCACTAGCATTCCACCTATGCAGGGGTGGGCGGAGCCGGCGAGAGCCCTCCCGCTCAACTGGGGCAGCTACCCGGACCGATACGGCTGGGGGCTCGCGCTCATCGTCGGCGGGGGCATCCATCTGCAGGGTTCGAACACGTACACGCTGCCGTTCCTGCTGGTCGGCACCACCGCGCTGACCGTCGGCTGGGGCATCATGCCGGCCTCCGGCGGGCGGCGGATCGCGGCCGCCCTGCTCGGCCTGCTCGCCCAGTGGCTGCTGCTCACCGGGCCGCAGTCGATGTGGGTGCTCGTCTCGCTGGTGCTCGCGTGGCTCATCGTGCGGCACCGCCCGTGGAGCAGCTACGCGGTGCTCGCGCTGCCGCTGGCGTACGGGTTCGTGGCGCCCCGCCTGTTCGAGGAGTACCGGTGGATGCCCGTGGCCCTGGCCCTCGGCATCGTGATCGTGATCGGCTCGGCATGGATCGCCCGGGCCATCGCCGCGTCATGCCGCCCGAGGCTGTCCGCTGTGAGCGCAGCGATCCCCCAGCGTCCGCGCGGGTGATCTCAGTAGAATCCCCCATAGATGAGGCCCGCCCCGGGCCCCGAGGAGAAGAACACCGGATGGCGTCCAACCCCGCTTTCAGTCCCAACAACTTCATCCGCGCCGCTGCCGCCGCGAAGGCGGGCGAGCAGACGACGCGGGACATCACTCCCGCGCAGCTCGACGAGCTGTACGGCCGCCCATCGGCGACCCCCGCCGACACCGAGCGGATGACCTACGAGGACACGATCGTCAAGACCGTGATCACCCTCGGCGCGACCTTCATCGGCGGCGCCATCGGGTTCTTCGTGCCGCTGCTCGCTCTGCCCGCGCTGCTGATCGGCACCGTGCTGGCCTTCGTCAACATCTTCAAGAAGAAGCCGTCCGCGGCGCTGGTGCTCGCCTACGGCCTGTTCCAGGGCATCGCGATCGGCGGATTCTCGGGCGTGCTCGAGCGTGCGCTGCCGGGCATCATCGGGCAGGCGCTGCTCGCGACCGGTCTCGTGATCGGCGTGACCCTGGCGCTCTTCGCGAGCGGCAAGATCCGGGCCTCCGCGAAGGCGACGAAGGTCTTCCTGATCGCGATGATCGCCTACGCGGCCTTCAGCCTGGTGAACTTCGGCCTGATGGTCTTCGGGGTGAGCGACGACCCGTGGGGCCTGCGCGGTGCGGAGATCTTCGGCATCCCGTTCGGTCTGATCATCGCCCCGCTGGTGATCCTGCTGGGCGCGTACTCGCTGGTGCTCGACTTCACCGACATCAAGCAGGGCGTCGAGCAGGGCGCGCCGCGCAACTTCGCGTGGAAGGCCGCCTTCGGCCTGGTGTTGACGATCATCTGGCTCTACGT
>DATMVL010000307.1:0-2936 GCA_035563175.1 Rhodoglobus sp.
CGCCTTCGTCGCGAGCCTGATCGGCGTCATCGTCTCCGCGGTCGCGCTCGTGCAATCGCGCCGCGCCGGACGGAAGAACGGGCCGGCGCTCGCCGGCATCATCGTCGGCTCGGTGCTCACGGTGATCGGGTTCATCGTCTCGATCGTGCTGATCCTGGCGCTCGTGAACGCCGCGGCGCAGCAGGCCGACGGCCCGCTGCCGCAGCCCACCGGCGACGAGCAGGTGCAGCCCACGGCAGACCCGCAGCCGACGCAGGAACCGGACGACCAGTCCGACGTCTTCCTCCTGACGGTCGGCGACTGCTTCAACGACCCGAACGTCGACGAGATCTTCGACGTGCCGATCGTCGACTGCTCGGAGCCGCACGACTACGAGGTGTTCGGCGAGTTCGACCTCGAGGGCGACGCCTTCCCCGGCGAGGACGCGCTGTTCGCGCAGGCCGACGAGGGATGCCTGGCGGCGTTCCAGCCCTACATCGGCGTGCCCTTCGAGCAGTCCACGCTCAGCTTCTCGTACTACGTGCCGACCGAGCAGTCGTGGATCAGCGGCGACCGGCTCGTCTCGTGCCTGGTGTACGACGAGGCGGGCCAGACGACGGGATCGCTCGCCGGCGCCGCCCGCTAGCCGACCCGCCCATCCGACAACCGCAGCTGCGCCCCGGTCCACCGGCGGCGCAGCCAGCGGTCGTGGCTGGCGATCAGCACCGCGCCCGGGTAGGTGCCCAGCGCATCCTCGAGCTCGGTGGCGAGCGTCAGCGACAGATGGTTCGTCGGCTCGTCGAGCAGGAACAGGTGCGGCGGCCGCGCGATGATGAGCGCGAGCGCCACGCGCCGCTGCTGGCCGATCGACAGCGCGCCGACGGCACGGTCGAGGTCGCGCCCGGGCAGCAGCCCGAGGTCGCTCAGCGGCACGGTGAGCGACCCGGCGACCCGGTCGTAGAGGGCTCGCGGGGTGGCAGCCGGGTCCGTCCAGCGCACGTCCTGGTCGAGCATGGCGACGCGCAGCCCCCTGCGCCGCTGCACGGTACCCGATGACGGCGGGATGCGGCCGGCGAGCAGCGCGAGCAGCGTCGACTTGCCGGCGCCGTTCGCGCCGGTGACGAGCAACCGGTCGCGCGCGCCGACGACGAGCCCGTCGATGCGCAGTCGGTCGTCGACGCGGGCATCCTGCACCTCGAGCAGCGCGCCTTCGAGCGCGTGCGATCCGCTCGGGACGCCCGCGAAGCGCAGCAGAGCCGGCGGACGCCCGGCGCGGTCGGCTTCGAGTGCCGCCCGTCGCCCCTCGACGGCGTGCACCCGGCGCGCGATGGTGCGCTGCACGTTGGCGCCCTTGAAGCGGGTGACGAACTTGTCGTTGTCCGTGGGCCCGCGGTCGTGGGCGACCGTGCGCGCGGTGGTGTGCAGGGCCCGTTCGAGCCGCGCCGCCTCGCGCTCCTCCGACGCGTGCCTCGCCTCCCAGCGCGCGCGCTCGGCGGCCTTCGCGGCCAGGTAGTCGGTGTAGCCGCCGCCGAACCGGGTCGCACCGGATCGCGACGGGTCGATGTCGAGCAGGTCGGTCGCGACCTCGTCGAGGAACGCGCGGTCGTGGCTGGCGAACACCAGGGCACCGCGTTGCTCGAGCAGCCGGTCGCGCAGGAATCCAACGGCCTCGTCATCGAGATGGTTCGTGGGCTCGTCGAGCAGCAGCGCGTCCGGCCGGGCGAGCAGCAGCGCCGCGAGCGCGACCCGGCTGCGCTGACCGCCCGAGACCGAGCCGATGGGTCGCTCCAGCCCGAGATCCGCGACGCCGAGCCCGGCGAGCAGCACGTCGCGGCGGGCGTCGAGGGTCCAGACGTCCGCAGCCTCGGCCGCCGCGAGGGCGGACGCGTACCGGGCGTCGGCGCCGGGGTCGGTGCCGAGCGCGGAGGCCGCCGACTCGAGGTCGCGCTCCAGGCCGCGGAGGTCGGCCACCGCATCCTCGATCACCGCCCGCAGCGGCAGCGCGGGATCGAGCCGCACCTCCTGAGCGAGCAGGCGGGTGCGCGGCGGGCGGTCGACGACGCCGGATGCCGGCGGCTCGAGCCCCGCGAGCAGACGCAGCAGCGTCGACTTGCCGGCGCCGTTCTCGCCGAGCAGGCCGAGGCGCTGCCCGCCGGAGACGGTCAGGGAGAGGTCGGAGAAGACGGTGCGGTCGCCGTACGCCTGCGAGAGGCCGTCGGCGCGCAGCACGGAGAGGGCTGGCAAGGGGAGGAGTCCTGTTCGTGTGGGAACGAACCCCCGCCGGGCGATGCCTCGGACGCGGGGGAGGTCAGGACTCACAGCTCCACGACCGACGACTCTAGCCGCGGCGGCGGCCGCCGTCCAGAGCGTCCCGCCGCGAGCGGAGCCCGGCGATCTCGTCGGGGCCGACGCCGCAGCAGCCGCCGACGATCCGGGCGCCGGCGGCGAGCCAGCGTTCGACGAGCGCCGGGTCGTCGGCCGGCACGTGCGCGCCCTCCCACTGCCCGTCGACCGCGTTCCAGTGCTGTCCGCCGTTCGCGTAGGCGATGAGCGGCAGGTCGGTGACGGTGGCGGCGCGCTCCAGCAGCTCGCCGATGTGCACGGGCGACGTGCAGTTGACGCCGACCGCCAGGATGCCGGGGACGTCGGCGGCGGCGCGCACCGCATCCTCGATCCGGTCCCCGCCCGCGGTGGTGGCGCCGTCCCGGCACACGAACGCGAGCCAGGACGGGGGAGCGCCGGCGTCGCCGACCGCCTCGGCGATCGCTCGGGCCTCGAACGCGGTCGGGATGGTCTCGATGGCGAGCAGGTCGGGCCCGGGCTGCAGCAGCGGCGCGAGCCGCGCGCGATGGAAGTCCCGCAGCTGGGCGTGGTCGACGTCGTACTCGCCCCGGTACTCCGAGCCGTCGGCGCGGGTCGCGCCGTACGGGCCGACGGAAGCGGCGACGAGGGCCGCG
>DATMVL010000308.1:0-5798 GCA_035563175.1 Rhodoglobus sp.
GCGGGGGCCGGCGGGCCCGCCGGATCCGCCGGTGTCACGGGCGGCGGGACGATGCCGAGGACGGTCACGGGGTAGCCGACCGTCGCCCGGCCCGTGCCCGGTGCCGCCTCGGCGACGTCGATCGCCATCTCGAAGGACCCCGGCGTCGGCCCGCCCGCGATGGTGACCGCCTGCGCCAGCGCAGCGGCGAGGTCGGCGGTCGGCCCGCTCAGGCTCAGGGCACCCGTGCCGTTGCCGAGCACCGCGACGGTCGGAAACAGATCGAGGAAGTCGTCCCCGTCCGCATCCACCACGGCGAGGGTCCCGGCGTTCGCGGGAAGGGTCAGCGAGACGGACGACCAGCCGCCGGGCGAGAACGCGCCGGTGTTGAATGCGATCGGCAGGGGCGAGCCGGTGCCGACCGTGACGCTGGGCGTCGTCGCCGGCTGGGGCACCACGCCCGCCAGCGCGTGCTGCGGTTCGGCTGCCGGCCCTGCGCCGACTCCGTTGACCGCCTCGACCACGAACTCGTACGCCCTGTCGGGCTCGAGACCCGGGATGTCGCAGCTGGTCGCCGGGGCGGTCGCGGTGCAGCTGAGACCGGAAGCGGCATCCCTCACGGTGTAGCCGGTGATCGGGGCGCCGCCGTCCGCCGGCGCCGTCCACGAGATCGTCGCCGTGTCGCCGCGCTGCGTGACCGTGATGCCGCTCGGTGCTGCCGGCGCGGTCGCGGCCACCGGGATGACCGGCGACGGTTCGGCGCGGCTCTCGCCGAGGGGGCCGATGGCGACGACCGAGAAGGTGTACTCGCCGTGATGCGGTGCCTGGACGGCGAGTCCGGGGATCGTGCACGAGGTGGCGGGCGCCGCGACTTCGCAGGAGGCACCGCCGGGGGTCGCGGTGACCACATAGTGCGTGGTCCCGCCGCTGATCGTCGGTGCCAGCCAGCTCACCGTCGCGGAGCCCGCATCGGCCGTCACCGTGACATCCCGCGGGGCGGAGGGCAGCGACGGGGTCACGACGGCCGACGCGGACGTGGCGCCGTTGCGGTACTCCGCGGAGACGGTCACCTCGTACGGTCCCTCGTCGATGGGGACATCGGTGATGGTGCAGGTCGACTGGGAGCCGGAGGCGTCGCAGCGCAGACCGCCCGGGAAGAGCTCGGCGCGGTAGCCGACGATCGTGTAGGCACCGAGCGACGCCGGGGCCTGCCAGGTGACGACGACGTCGTCGCCTCGGTGGTCGCCCACGACATCCCGCGGTGCGCTCGGCGGGTCGTCGACCGTCGTCGTCGTGCCCATCGCAGCTGCACCGGCGCCGATGGCGTTGACCGCGCGCACCGTCACCGCGTACGCGGTGAGCGGGTCCAGCCCCGCGATCGTGCAGGTGGTCTCCGCGGTCTCGCACTGCGCGCCGCCGGGGCTGAGGGTGGCGCGGTACCCCGTCACGCTCGATCCGCCGTCGTCGGTTGGCGCCGTCCACGAGATCACGACGCTCACGGCGCCGGGCGTGATGCTGACGCCGGTCGGGGCGGAGGGCGCGGTGGCCGACGTCACCGGCGACGACGGCGAGGCCCCGCCGGTTCCCACGCCGTTCGTGGCGGTGACGCGGAAGTCGTACGACACCCCCGGGTCGATGGCGACGATCTCGCAGGTCGTCGCCGGCGCTGCGACCGTGCAAGCCCGGCCGGTCACGGCGTCGCGCACCGAGTAGGCGGTGACGGGCGCACCGCCGTCGTTCGCGGGGGCCGTCCAGGTGAGGGTGGCGACCGGGCCGTTCTGCGTGAAGACGACCTTCCCGGGGGCGTCGGGCACGACGGCGGCGACGCTCGTCTCGGCCGACTCGGCGGCGGCGCTGCTGCCGAGCGGGCCGACCGCGGTCACCGAGAAGACGAACTCGCCGTGGTGCGGCGCAGCGGTGGTGAGCCCCGCGATCGTGCACGAGGTGGCAGGTGCCTCGGCCGTGCAAACGGCACCGCCCGGGCTGGCGACCACCACGTAGCTCGCGGCGTCGCCGGCGACCACGGGCGTCTGCCAGCTCACCGTGGCCGTCCCGGGCCCAGCGGCCACCGCCACGTCCCTCGGCGCCGACGGCACCGACGGCGTCACCAGCACTCCGACGCTCTCACGCGTGCCGGTGCCGTAGTCGGCGGTCACCGTGAGGGTGAATGGTCCATCCGTGATGTCGACGCCCGTGATATCGCAGGTCGTGGCGGGGGCCTCGACGGTGCACCGCTGTCCACCGGGCGCGAGCTGCGCCGTGTAGGAGTCGATGACCGAGGCGCCGTTCGCCGGCGCGGACCAGGTCGCCGTGACCGCGTCGCCGATGTGCACGCCCGCCACGTCGGTCGGTGCCCCAGGGATGAGCGTGGTGACGGGACCGGACTGCGCCGCCGGGCCGCTGCCGACCTGGTTCGTCGCCGCGACGGAGAACACGTACTTCGTGGCCGGCTGGAGCCCGGTCACCGTGCAGGCCGTCGCCGTCGCGGTGCACGTCGCGCCGCCGGGGCTCGCCGTGACGGCGTACCCCGTGATGGCCGCGTTGCCGTCGCTCGCGGGTGCGGTCCAGGTGACGGCCGCTTCATCGATGCCGGGTACCACGCTGAGCTCCCTGGGCGCACTCGGCGGGACCTGGGAGACGAGGGTGCCTTCACCGATCGCCGCCCGAGCGGTCGAGACCTCGTTGGGCATGCCGCCGAACTCGATGAGGGCGCTCGTCGTGCCCGAGGTGTTCGCCTGGAAGTCGTTCCATCGCCCGACGACACCCTGGTAGTTGGTCGCCGCGTAGTGCTCGCCGTTGGTGTTGTTCGGCTCCCCACCGGCCCAGCTCGCGAAGCCTCCGGCGGCGACGGAGCCACTCGATCCGCCCGTCCAGAACGGCGTGCCAGCCTCCGGACCGGCGACCCAGTGCCATCGGCCCTCCACGGAGTTCTGGTCGACGTACTGGATGTCGGCGACCCCGTTCACGAGACCCCGCTCATCGGACGCCGCGATCCAGGCGTTGGAGGCGGTGGTGTAGGTGGCGGTGAACGCGTTCTCCGCCGCATTCGTCACGGTCGCGAGGTACCCCGTCATGCCGAACAGCGTGAACCTGGGGCTGGGGTTGAGGGCAGCCCCGAAGCTGAGGGCTCCACCCGGGCTGTACACGCGGTAGTAATGGCCGTTGTCGGGGTTGTAGAAGGCGTTCGCCGCCTTCTCGGCGACCGAGACGCTCAGATCGATGGAGGATGCGCCGGCCGGGGCATCCCACACGATGCTGCCGCGCAACGCGGCGCTCACGGCCGCGTAGCTTCCTGAGAAGCCGAGCGTCTGCACCGCCTGACCGCCCGAGAAGTCGGCATGACCGGTCTCCCGGGTGAGGCCGGTGTCGTCGAGCAGCCGGAGCGCTCCCCCACCGGACGGCAGGCCGACCGTCGCCGCGAAGACGCCGGTGGTGGAACCGAAGCGCTGCAGTTCGATCGCGAACGGCACGCCGTCGGCGTCAGCGGGGGCCGACACCGCCCCAGGGACGAACCGCCCGTCCACCGAGGTGCCGACGAGGATCGGTGCGCTCGCCTCGAGCGACCCGGTGGCGGTCGCCGAGATCGCCGTGCTCGTCTCGCCGGACATGCCGCCGAACTCGATCAGGTAGGACCTCACGCTGCTGTTGGTGACCTGGAAGTCGTTCCAGCGGCCCCGGGCACCGTCGAAGTTCGTCCCCGCGTAGTCCTCGTTCGACGCGTTGTTCGGTTCGCCCATCGCCCAGCTCGCGAACCGCCCGTTCGGGATGCTGCCGTTCGCCGCACCGCTCCAGAAGTGCTCGCCGCTCTCCGGACCGGTCACCCAGCGCCAGAGCCCCTCCTCGACGGCGTCGGACGCTCCGATCCACAGGTTGGCAGCGTCGATGTTGTTCGCGGAGAACAGGTTCTCCTGCTTCGTCGACAGCGTCGCCAGGTAGCCGCTCATACCGAACTGCGTCGCCGCCGCGGCCGCGTTCCGCGCCTCAGTCCACGAGATCGCCGCGCTCTCGGTGACCGGCTTGTAGTAGTGGCCGTTCGCGGCGTTGAAGTACAGACCGGGTTCGTACTCGCTGACGGAGACGCTCAACTCGACCGCCTGCTCCATGGGCGCGACCCAGTGCACGTGCTGCGCGAGCGCCGTGGCGACGGCGGCACGCGTGCCGTGGAAGGCGACCGACTGCACCGCGGTATGGCTGTAGCCGTACTCGTCGACGATCGCCGGGTACGCCGCTGCATCGACGGTCAGCGAACCGCCGCCGACGGGCACGCGCACCACGGCGACGAGGCTGTCCGCCTCGTCGAAGCCGGTGAGGGTGATCGGGACGGTCACCGGGTCGGCGCTCGTGACGACACCGTCGACGACTCCCTCGCCGACGGGCGTGCCGATCGAGACCGTCGCCGTTCCGACCGCGGCGGAGGCTGGGGCTGGCAGCGCCAGCCCGGCGGCCACGAGAGCCACCGCGACCGCCACCGTGACGGCGGCACGCCGCCCTGCAAGCGGGTACGAAATCGAGCGCATAGGTCCCCCAGGGCCGAACGGACGGGACCGGGCACCCGTCTGCCAGCGGGTCAGCGCCCGCGGGCATCACTTTGTCATACGTGTTGACATTCGGCCCGTCCCCGAGTTGGGGACACGCCGATCATGATCGGGAGGCGGGTTCTCCCGAACCAGCCGCTCGCTCGGCGGCATCCAGCACGACCTCGATCGCCGTCAGGTAGCTCTGTCGGAGTTCGACGGCCGCGAATCGCTCTCGCTGCTCGAAGAGCGCCGGGTGCTCCTCCGCGGAGATCTCGACGCTGGGGCGCATCCATGCCACATGGTTCTCGGCCCTGACCGCGAGCCGGTCATGGCACAGCATCGCCGTGAACGACAGCAGCACACCGGCATACGCACCGTAGCTCCGCATGAGCTCGTCGTCCCGCAATCCGGCATGGTGGAGCGCCGCGAGCGTCAGATCGAGCAGCCGCAGCTCCGCCGCACCGAGGGGCCGGGTGCCTGCCACGTGCACCCCGAGGGCGGGGTGCTCGAGGAACACGTCTTGGAACGTGACGGCGCCGTCGAAGAGGTACTGCTTCCAGTCGCCCTCGGGGTCCCCCGTCAAACGCTGCGCGACGACGCCGACCACCCGGTCGACGAGCGCTGCGAGCAGCTCGTCCTTGTTGCGGAAATGGCGGTAGATCGCCGTCGGGTCCGCGCCGAGGTGCTCACCGAGTGTGCGGAACGAGATCGTCTCGGTGTCGGGCCGCCTGGCGACGGCCATCCCGGCGTCGACGATCGACTCGCGGTCGAGTCGCGCATACGGCTTGCGTCTGCGCGATGCGATGGGCGCGTCCTCGTGCTCTCCGGCGGCCGAGCTCCGCATCTTCCGCGGCTCAGCCCAGCAGGTCGTGCCGCACGACGATCGCGTCGCGCGACGGGCCGACGCCGATCGCGGAGATGCGGGTGCCGCTCATCGCCTCGACCGCGAGCACGTACCGCTGCGCCGCCTTCGGCAGGTCGTCGAACGAGCGGGCGCCGGAGATGTCCTCGTCCCAACCCTCGAGCTCCTCGTACACCGGCACGGCGTGGTGGAAGTCCGACTGCGACACGGGTACCTCGTCGTGACGCACACCGTCGACCTCGTAGGCGACGCAGACCGGGATCCGCTCGAGGCCGGTGAGCACGTCGAGCTTGGTGAGCACCAGGTCGGTGAGGCCGTTGATGCGCGAGGAGTAGCGCGCGATCGGGGCGTCGTACCAGCCGGTGCGGCGCGGCCGGCCGGTGGTGGTGCCGAACTCGAAGCCGCGGGCCCGCAGCCACTCCCCCGACTCGTCGAGCAGT
>DATMVL010000309.1:0-2033 GCA_035563175.1 Rhodoglobus sp.
GGATCAGCGGCCAGTGCTCGATGGTGTCGTAATGCTCCTCGAGGCGTTCCAGCTGGCTTCGGGCGGCATCCGCATCGAAGCGTTCGATCGCCGCGAGAGCGCGGCCGAGGTGATACCCGGCGGCGTAGTAGGTTCCCTGCCATCCCTGCAACGCGGTCACGGTGTCGACCTCATGCAGCCGACGTTCAGCGGTGAGCATGTCGCCCTCGAGGGCTGCGATCAGTGCGAGCAGGGCACGCGCATGCAGGTGGGTCCAGGGCGACTCGACATCGACGCGAAGCGCCTCCTGCAGTGCTGCGATCGCCATCGGGACGTCGCCGGCGTATAGGAACGTCGTGCCCAGGTGCACGTGGAGGATCGGGAGATAGTCCTCGATCGCCTCGTACTCCTCGGGCTCGAGCGTGGCCAGCAGCGCCGAGAGCCGTTCGGCGGTGGCGGTCGCCGCGGCGTAGCGGCCGGTGATCCGTTCGGCGGCGAGCAGCGACGAGTTGCGCCAGATGCGATCGAGACGCGAACCACGATCCCGCAGTGGCGCCACGGAGGACATCAGCAGGCCCGACAGCGCGCGCAGCCGATCCGTCGCGGCGCTGTCACCGTTCAGGATCTGCAGGTAGACGGCGGTGAGCACCGGATGTGCGCGCAGACGGTCCAGCGGGACCGCCCCCATGAAAGCCGTCCACTCGGGGCGGTGCAGCCGCATGATGCGGCGGAAGTGACGCTGGGTCAATTCCGCGAGCAGGTCCCAGTCCGCGATGGCGACCGCTTCGCGCGCCGCGACCACGACCAGCCCCTCCGCGTCGGCCCAGATCGCGTGCGCTCGGCGGGCCGATCGGAGCTCCGTGGCCGGCAGCGTCTCGGTCATCCGGGACAGAGCGATGCGCACGAACGGCTGGTAGCGGAACACCGGCACGCCCGCGTCGCCGCTCCAGCTGCCCATGCCCTCTCCTTCCAGCATCGCCAGCATCGCCGCCGCGTCAGCATCGGGCACGATCCGGGCGGCGAGTTCGACGGTCAGCCAGTCGGCGATCGACGTGCGCACCGCGAAGTCCAGCACAGCGGGGTCCGCGGCCGCGCTCGGCAGAGCGGGCGACACCTCGGTCAGCATGGCCGCCACGGCATTCAGCGCGGACGACACGTCGCGCTCACGGCGCAGTTCGAGCGACAGTGCCCGGGTCGCGAGCGGCCAGCCGCCGAGGTGCTCGAACGCGTCGTCCGCGGCGTCCGCGCCCACCAGGTCGGCCGTCTCCGCACGGGTGAACGTGAGTACGTCCGGTGCGAGCACCGTCGTGCCGAGCCGGGTCGCGACGCCGGGCGATTCGAGCGGGGTCCGGGCTCGGGTCGCGACCACCACCGCGCACGGTGTGGAGCGCACCAGCCACGCGATGTCGTCGGCCACCGCGCCGTCGTCGACGCGGTGCAGGTCATCGAGCACCAGCACGTGCGGTGCGTCGGCGAAAGCCGACTGCAGCGCCGCCCGCAGGCGCGATTCGCCACGGGCCAGCACCGACTCCGCCGCAGTCTGCGAACCACTGGTGCCCAGCGCGACGAGCACGCGGTCCCACAGCGCGAACCGGCCCGTGATGTCGTCGTCCACGGTGATCCACGTGCCGCGCCGCGCGGTGGTACGCGCCCATTCGGCCAGCAGCGACGTCTTACCGGCACCGGCGCCGGCACGTAGCACCACGAGCCCGTCCGACACCCCGCGTTCGATGCGCTCGACGAGCCCTGGTCGGGTGAGCTGCCATGACGCCACGCGCGGCGCGAAGCGCACCGACTGCCCCTGCGAGTCCCCCATCTCGCGTCCGAGCCTACCTCGCGACCCCGGTGGCACAATGGACGGGGTCACGGGGGAGGACGACGTGAGCGATGCGCTCGCACGGCATCGCCGGCGCAGGCTGCCCTGGATCGCGGCCGCGATGGGTGCGACCTATGTCGCGCTCGGCGGAGTGCTAGCCGTACTGCTGCCGGCCCAGGTGGAGCGGATCGGTCCCGACGGCAAGGTGGGCTCGCTCGCGCTCGTGACGTCCGTGTCG
>DATMVL010000310.1:0-5325 GCA_035563175.1 Rhodoglobus sp.
GGAGGGCGTGCACGGGCTGTCGCGCACCTTCGATCCGGCGCAGCATGCCTGGCAGGACGGCGAGTGGCGCGGCATCGAGCTGAGGGACGGCATCCTCTACGAGCTGCACCTCGGCACGTTCACGCCCGAGGGCACCTTCGACGCCGCCATCGAGCGGCTCGACCACCTCGTCGATCTCGGCGTGAACCTGGTCGAGCTGCTCCCGGTCAACGGCTTCAACGGCACGCACAACTGGGGCTACGACGGCGTGCTCTGGTACACCGTGCAGGAGCAGTACGGCGGACCCGCCGCCTACCAGCGCTTCGTCGACGCCTGCCACGCCCGCGGTCTCGGCGTGGTGCAGGACGTCGTCTACAACCACCTCGGCCCGAGCGGCAACGTGCTGCCGCGCTTCGGCCCGATCTTCACCGAGGGCCGCAACACCTGGGGCGAGACGGTGAACCTCGCCGACCGGGCGGTGCGCGACCTCATCATCGAGAACGCCCTCATGTGGCTGCGCGACTACCACGCCGACGGTCTGCGGCTCGACGCCGTGCACGCCCTCATCGACCCGACCGAGACGCATCTGCTGCAGGAGCTGGCCGAGCGGGTGGATGCCCTGGCCGCGGAGTTGCGACGGCCGCTGATCACGATCGCCGAGTCGGACATGAACGACCCGAAGCTCATCACCCCGCGCGAGGACGGCGGCTACGGGCTCACCGCGCAGTGGAGCGACGACTACCACCACGCGGCGCACGTGAACCTCACGGGCGAGACCACCGGGTACTACGCCGACTTCGACTCCCTGGCGGCGCTCGCCAAGGCGATGGAGCGCGGGTTCTTCCACGACGGCACCTGGTCGTCGTTCCGCGAGCGCGAGCACGGGCATCCGATCGACCGGGCGGCCGTGCCGACCTGGCGACTGGTGACCTACACGCAGGACCACGACCAGGTGGGCAACCGTGCCACCGGCGACCGGCTCACCGAGAACCTCGACGCCGGGGGGCTGGCCCTCGCCGCCGCCCTCACGGTGCTGACGCCGAACACGCCGATGCTGTTCATGGGCGAGGAGTGGGCCGCATCCACGCCCTGGCCGTTCTTCACCTCGCATCCCGAGCCGGAGCTGGGCAAGGCGACGGCCGAGGGCCGCATCGCCGAGTTCGAGAAGATGGGCTGGGATCCGGATGTCGTACCCGACCCGCAGGACCCGCAGACGTTCGCGTCGGCGAAGCTGCGGTGGGACGAACGGCTCGAGGGCGACCGCGCCCGGCTGCTTGAGCTGTACCGGGCGCTGATCGCGTTGCGCCGGACGGAACCGGGGCTGACCGATCCTGACATGCGCACGGTTCAGTGCACGTTCGACGAGGATGCCCGCTGGTTCCGGGTGCAGAGGCCCGGGGTGGCACTGCTGCTCAACTTCGCGGACCAGGAGCGAGAGCTGCCGGGCGACGGGGAGGTGCTGCTCAGCTCCGGCGACGCGGCCGCCGGTGCGGGCGTCACGCGGTTGCCAGCACGTTCGTTCGCCGTAGTGCGTTCCGCCTCCTGAGTCAAGCGGGTAGCACCGGATCGCTTCCTGAATCTACGATTCCAGCTCCGTCGTTGTACCGTGGTGCCAGCCCGAGCCCCTCGGGCGACGGAAGGATCCAGTGGCCGCCGCTACCGACGCCGCTGCGGACGTGCTCGTCCGCCACAACGTCGTCGTGCGCGGCACCGGGCGGCCTATCGTCTTCGCGCACGGGTTCGGCTGCAGCCAGGCGATGTGGCGGTACGTCGCGCCCGCATTCGAGGCCGACCATCAGGTCGTGCTGTTCGACTACGTCGGCGCCGGCGGCTCCGATTCCTCGGCGTACCGGCCGGGCAAGTACGACTCGCTCGAGGGCTACGCGACCGACGTGCTCGACATCATGGCGGCTCTCGACCTGCGGGATGCGGTGTTCGTCGGACATTCGGTGAGCACCATGGTGGGCGTGCTGGCCGCCAACCGCGATCCTTCGCGATTCGGGCAGCTGGTGCTGGTCAGCCCCTCTCCCCGCTACATCGACGACGGCGACTACGTCGGCGGTTTCCAGCAGCAGGACATCGACGATCTGCTCGACTCGCTCGACGCGAACTACGTGGGCTGGTCCGAGACGATGGCGCCGGTCATCATGGGCAACCCCGACCGTCCGGACCTCGGATTGGAGTTGACCGACAGCTTCTGTCGCTATGAGCCGACCATCGCCCGGCAGTTCGCCAGGGTCACCTTCCTGAGCGACCACCGGCGCGACCTGGACGCGGTGACGGTGCCGACGGCGGTCATCCAGTGCGTCGACGACCTCATCGCCCCCATGCCGGTCGGACGCTTCGTGCACGAGCACATCGCCGGCAGCACGTTCACCGTCATCGCCGCCTCCGGTCACGTGCCGAACCTCTCCGCCCCGGCCGAGGTGACGGCGGCGATCAAGGAGGCGCTGCGGTGACCGGCGCCACCGAGGAGACGTTCCAGGAGGATTTCGAGGAGCTGTACCACGAGGCGCCGTTCGGCTACCTGACGACGGATGTCGGTGGTCGCATACTGCGGATCAACCGCACCATGCTGCGCTGGCTGGGCCGCTCCGAACATGAGGTGCTGGGCATCTCGTTCTCGGGGTTCCTCGAGGCCGGGTCGAGGTTGTTCTTCGAGTCCCGGCACGCGCCGGAGCTGCATCTGCGCGGTCAGGTGCACGAGGTGCTGCTGACCATGCGCACCGTCGACGGCAAGCGGCTGCCGGTGCTGCTGAACGCGACGCTCGTCCACGACGCCGACGGGCGGGCGTGCGGGGTGCGGATCGCCGTGCTCGACGCATCCACCCGCGACGAGTACGAGCGCACCCTGCTCGCGGCGCAGCGGGCCGCCGAGCTCGCCGCGGCGCGGGTCACCGTGCTGCAGGACGCGTCGGCGGCGTTCGGCGCCAGCGGCTCCGAAGGCGACCTCGCCGACTCGCTCGCATCGATCATCGAGGATGCACTGGCGGCGACCGCGGTCTGCGTCGCCATGATCGACGACGAGGGCGATCTGACGGTCATCGGCGGCCGGAACCCCATCGAGGGGCTGTACACCCGCTCCGACCGCCGCCCCGGCCGCGAGGTCGTGATGGCAGAGCGGCTCATCACGGTCACCGCCACCGGTCCGCTCTCAACCGACTTCCCCGCCGTCGCAACCGCGCTCGAGCGGAAGCGGCTCGACCGCGTGGTGGTGTTCCCGATGACCCGCAGCGACATCGCGGTCGGCGTCGTCGCCGCGTTCTTCGAGCGCCCGCGGGAGATCGACGAGGCGGCGGCGGATCTGGTGGTCTCGGTGGCGCAGCAGGCTGCGCAGGCGCTGCAGCGCATCCGGCTCGCCGACGCGCTCGCGCATCTCGCCCTGCACGACCAGCTCACCGGGCTGCCCAACCGCACCCTGCTGCGCGAGAACATCACCCGCGGCATCGGCATCTCCGAGCGCACCGGCGCCCCGCTGGCGGTGATGTTCGTCGACCTCGACGGATTCAAGCCGGTGAACGACCGGCTCGGGCACAACGTCGGCGACCTGGTGCTGCGGGAGGTCGCCAAGCGCATCCGCGGAACGGTGCGCGAGACCGACACCCTGGGCCGCTACGGCGGCGACGAGTTCGTGATCATCTGCGCGGAGACCGGCGCCGAGCAGGCGCTCGCGATCGCCGACCGTCTGCGGGCCGCGCTGCGCGCCCCGTACGACGCCGCGCCGGGCTGCGAGCTCGCCGCGAGCGTCGGGGTGGCGTTGCACGAGCCGGACGGCGCGCGCACCATCACCACCGACGAACTGCTCGACATCGCCGACGGCGCCATGTACCGCTCGAAGCGCGAGGGGCGCGACCGCACCACGGTGGAGCGCTGCTGAGGGATCAGCGGGGCGGCAGCTCGGGGTAACGGGTGGTGCCGTGCAGCGGTTCGGCGACCGTCGAGCCCTCGCGATCGTCGGGCACGCGCCCCTCGACCCGCCCAGAGCGCCAACCGAGGTTGGTGACGGAGCCGTGGTTGACGAGCACGCCGGCGACCCGGCCGTCCGCCTCGATGATCAGGGTGCCGGCGACGCGGACGTCCACCGGCCCCTCGACGTCGCCGCGGACGATGACGCGGCCCAGGCTCGCGACGGTGAGGGCGCCGGTCAGCCTGCCCTCGACGGTCAGCTCACCCGCCACCTCGACGGAACCGGCATGATGACCGGTGATGGTGAGCTCGATGCCCTCCGCGACGTTCACCGGTCCACTGGTATCCCCGGAGAACGGGAGCGGCGAGCCGGACGGCGTGCTCGGTTCGGACGTGAGGGTCATATACCGACCCTATTCGCCGGCTGCGACAGGGCGCCGGGAGTTGACAGGACCGAGCGTTCTAGGCAACGCCGTGCCCCCTTGTACCCCGGCGTACCGCACCGGTGCAACCCCTCGGCGCGCCGGGCGCCCGCGCCGTACACCAAGAGAGAGGGATGGAGGAGCGACCGTGACCGCACCGCACCGTTGGGGCACGCCGCACGGCGGCGAGCAGCGTCAGGCCCTCGCCCTCGCTGCGATCGCCGCGGCCTTCGCCGTCATCAGCGGTACCGCCCTCGTCTCCGGATGGTTCATGGCCTGACGCCGTAGGCTGCGGGGATGGGCAGGGGCGCGTCCACACGGGAGGCCATCGCCGGTGCGGCTCGCCGGCTCTTCGCCGAGCGGGGATTCGCAGGTACGTCGGTGCGCGACATCGCGGCGGAGGCGGGCGTCGACGCCGCGCTGGTGATCAGGCACTCCGGGTCGAAGGAGGATCTGTTCCTCAGCACCATGCGCATCGAACTGCCGACCACTCCGGTCGACGGCCCGGTCGACGAGCTGGGCGAGGGGATCGTGCGGTACGTGCTCGACGCCGGCGACGAGGTGCGCGCGGTCTATCTGGCCCTGCTGCGCGCCAGCGACAGCGCGGGTGTCGGCTCGCGGCTGCGGCACGCGCATGAGGAGTACTTCGTGGGCCGCCTGCGGGCGCGGCTCGAGGGCGCGGATGCCGATCTGCGGGCGCGACTGGCTGCGGCCGCCGTGGGCGGTCTGCTCTACAGCCTGTGGGTGGTGGAGGACGAGCCGCTGCGCAGCACCGGCCACGACGAGCTCGTGCACCGGTACGGGGCGATGCTGCAGTCGGTGATCGACGGCCGCTGAGGGGACCGTCGGCGCGGAGCGGGGGATCGCCGCTCCGCGCCGACGGGCTCAGGCGCGCCGCGTCGAGCGGCGGGCGAACGCGAAGCCGGTGCCGCCGAGCAGCAGCAGCGCGACGGCGATGCCGAGCGCCGGCAGCGGTGCGCTCACGCCGGTGAAGGCCAGCGGCTGAGGCGCTGCAGGG
>DATMVL010000311.1:0-2029 GCA_035563175.1 Rhodoglobus sp.
ATCGACGGCGACGGCAGGTGCGACGGCGGCGGCGAGCCGAGCCCCACCGGCCCCGCAGCCGCCCGACGGTGCGACGGTGCGCGGGTCCACGTCGCCGACCGCGATCGTGAGCGTCTCGGTGTCGCTGACCGTGCGCCCGTCGAGCGTGGCCGAGTAGGTGAACGTCAGGCGGTACACGCCCTGCTCGGTGAAGACCCAGTTGCCGTGCACGTGGGCGCCCCGCGTGGCGTTGCCCTGCGCGTCTCGGTTGGTCGGGATGACGTAGCTGTGCTTGGAGCTGCTCGACATGATGAGGTCGATGGCGTCGCCGAACGCGGTGTCGCGGTAGACGACGAACTCGCCCGGACCCTCCATGGCGTCGAGCGTCCAGCGCACGTCGGTGGCCGGCAGCAGGAACTCCGTGTTCCAACCGAGCCACACGATGTCGGCGCGCTGAGTCTGGGGGATCAACCACACCCGCGAGCCGGGCGCACCCACCGCTCCGTACGCCGGACGGTCCGGCAGCGTGGTCGCCGCCTGCGGACCGACCCAGAACACCACGCCCGACGGCTCGCGCATGGTGTTCGGGCCGCTGACGTCCTCCTTCACGACGGCGCGGAACCCGCCGAAGGCATCCCTGATCGCCGAGAAGTCGACATGCCCGCTGCTGAGCACGAGGGCGTTCGACGCCGCACACGATCCCGCGGAGGGGGGTGGCGGCTGCACCGGGGGCGGCGGTGGCGGTACGACCCCGCCGCCGCCGCCGGCCTCGCCACGCACGGCGAACCGGTCCCAGCCCACGAGAACCCCGTCGGCGGTCTCGACGACCAGTCGGTGAGTGCCGGCTGCCGCCTCGTCGCCGAGGTCGAACGCGAAGCGGCCGGCGGCATCCAGCACCTGCCATCCGACCCAGACCGGAGCCGGACCGTGCCGCCACACCGACACCCATTCGCCCGGGCGCAACCCAGCGGCACGCGCGAGCACGGTGCCGCCCGCTTCGACGGTTCTCTGGTCGTTGTCGACGACCACCCGGTCGGCGGGGGTGAGTGCGGCGAGCGCCTCGTCGGTCGCCGGGGTGGTGTCGTCGTACTGCGGCATCGGCTCGGCGTCGCCGCTGACCCGCACCGGCACCGGCTGCGACTCGGAAGGGTGGAACTCGGTGCTCCAGGTCGGCACGAAGCGCGCGACGATCTCGTGGGGACCGCTGGTCAGACGGTCGGTCGCGAACCCGGCGCGGCCGTCGACGACCGGCGTCGACCCGAGCAGCGTGCCGGTGACGGCATCCCGGAACTCGATCGACCCCTCGGCGCCGGCCGGCTCGACGGCGGCGTCGAAGCGCACCGCCTGGCCAGGATCGAGCTGCTCCCGATCGGCTTCGAGCGAGGTGCTCACCGGCTGCGTCGGGTAGCCGGCCATGTCGCCGACGTGGAAGACGTAGGTGGTCTGCGCGCTCTGCTCGGTGCCGTTCACGAGCCCCGACTGCCGGAAGGTCAGCTCGTAGCGGCCCTGCGCGCCGAACACCCAGTTCATGTGCACGTGCTGGTTGTCGGAGATGCGCCAGGGCGGCAGGGCACGATCCGAGCTGAAGACGTGCCGCGGACCGGTCGTCTCCTGCAGGTACAACTGCACGGCGCCCGGCCCCTCGACCTCGACCAGCTCGACATCGAGACCGCCGGTGGTGAGCGCGCCGCGCAACGAGCCGTGCTCGGTGCTGAAGCCGGGCCAGATCAGCGCGGCGTTCTGGGTCTGCGGGGCCAGCCACACCTCCTGACCCGGCGAGCCCAGGAACGCGTAGGCCGGGCTGGGCGGCACGGTGGTGCGTCCACCGTCGAGGTTGAAGATGAGGGATGCGCTGGGCAGGCGCTTGCGCAGCTCGCCGTCGACATCGGCCTGCGACCCGAGCACGAGCCGGCCCTCGTCGAGGTACGTGGTCACCGCATCCGTGTGCACGTTGCCGAGCACCCGTTTCTGCTGACTCGCGGGTGCCGGTTGGTCGGACTGCCCGGGGGCCGGCTCGAAGGTCTCGGATGATCCGGGCGGCGGAGTGGGC
>DATMVL010000312.1:0-3009 GCA_035563175.1 Rhodoglobus sp.
GCGGGGCATCCCGATCCTGGAGCACGCACTCGACGGCGTGCTGCGTTCGTCGACCCCGGCGCAGCTCGTCGTCGTCGCACCCGCCGCCTACCTCGCGCAGGCCCGGGCGATCGGCGAGCGGCTCGCGCCCCGAGCCGTCGACGTGGTGGCCGGCGGCGACACCCGCCAGCGCTCGGTCGCCGCGGGGCTCGCCGCACTGCATCCCTCGGTCCGCACCGTGCTGGTGCATGACGCCGCCCGCGCCCTCACCCCGCCCGAGCAGATCGACCGGGTCGTGCGCGCCGTCGAGGCGACGGGTGCCGGCGTGATCCCCGCCCTGCCGGTCACCGACACGATCAAGCGGGTGGATGCCCAGGCCGCCGTGGGGACGGTCGACCGCAGCGAGCTCGTGGCGGTGCAGACCCCGCAGGGGTTCCCCCGGGCCGACCTCGACGCCGCCTACGCCGCGGCGGCGGACGAGCACACCGACGACGCCGCGCTGTTCTCCGCCTGGGGCGGTGCAGTGTCGGTCGTCCCCGGCGAGGCTCGGGCCTTCAAGATCACGACGCCGTGGGATCTGCGCCGCGCCGAGCGCGAACTCGGCGACGCCGCCGGCATCCGCACCGGCGTCGGCATCGACGTGCACGCCTACGACTCGGGGCAGCCGCTGTGGCTCGGCGGCCTGTACTGGCCCGACGAGGTCGGGCTCGCCGGTCACTCCGACGGGGATGCGCTGTGCCACGCCGTGTGCGACGCGCTGCTCTCCGCGGCGGGCCTCGGCGACATCGGCGGCCGCTTCGGCACCGCCGACCCGCGGTTCGCCGGCGCGCACGGCGACGTGTTCATCCGCGAGACGCTCGCGCTGGTGCACGGCGCCGGCTACACGGTCGGCAACGTGGCCGTGCAACTGGTCGCGAAGCATCCCAGGCTCGGCGCTCGCCGCGTCGAGCTCGAGTCGCACCTCTCGCGCCTGGTGGGCGCACCGGTGAGCGTGGCGGCGACCACCTCCGACGGGCTCGGGTTCACCGGGCGAGCCGAGGGGGTCGCGGTGATCGCGACCGCGCTGGTCAGCCGAGACCGGTGACGCCGCTCCACCGCTCGGTAGGCTTGTGCGGTGGCGATCCGGCTCTACGACTCGAAGGCGCAGACGACCGTCGACTTCCAGCCCCTCGAAGAGGGCAAGGTCGGCATGTACGTCTGCGGCCCGACCGTGCAGTCGTCCCCGCACATCGGCCACCTGCGCTCGGCGCTGGTCTACGACCTGTGGCGGCGGTGGTTCAACTACCGCGGCTACGACGTCACCCTGGTGCGCAACGTCACCGACGTCGACGACAAGGTGCTCGACAACGCCACCGAGCTCGAGCCGTGGTGGGCGCTCGCGTACCGCATGGAGCTGGAGTTCAGCTCCGGCTATGCCGCGCTGGGCGTGCAGCCTCCCACGTACGAGCCCCGGGCGACCGCGAGCATCCCGCAGATGCAGGAGATCATCCAGCGCCTCATCGACGCCGGCCACGCCTACGCCGCCGAGGGCGACGTCTACTTCGACGTGAAGAGCTGGCCGTCCTACGGCGACCTGACCCGGCAGGCGCTCGACGACATGGCGCCCGCGGCCGACGCCGACCCGCGCGGCAAGCGCGACCCGCGCGACTTCGCACTCTGGAAGGCGACGAAGGCCGGCGAACCCGACACCGCATCCTGGGCCTCGCCCTGGGGGCCTGGCAGGCCCGGCTGGCACATCGAGTGCTCGGCGATGAGCTCGCGCTATCTCGGCCCGGCCTTCGACATCCACGGCGGCGGGCTCGACCTGCGCTTCCCGCACCACGAGAACGAGCTGGCGCAGTCGACCGCGGCGGGCATGCCGTTCGCCAGCTACTGGGTGCACAACGGCCTGGTGAACGTGAACGGCCAGAAGATGTCCAAGTCACTCGGCAACTCGCTGTTCGCCGCCGACCTGCTGAACCGCGCCCGCCCCGTGGTGGTGCGGTACTTCCTGGGCGCCGCCCACTACCGGTCGACCATCGACTACCACGACGGCTCGCTCGCCGAGGCGGAGGCCGCGCTCGACCGCATCGAGACCTTCCTGCTGCGGGCGCAGCGCCGCATCGGCGACACTCGCTTCGTCAACGCGGTCGTGGAGAGCATCCCGGCCGAGTTCGCGACCGCCATGGACGACGACCTCGGCGTGCCCTCCGCGCTCGGCGTGCTGCACGAGACCGTGCGTGCGGGCAACGCCGCGCTCGACGACGGCGACCTCGACGCCGTCGCGACCGCCCTCGGCCGCGTCACCGCGATGGCCGACGTGCTGGGCATCAACCCGCTGTCGCCGGAGTGGAAGGCGACGGATGCCGAACCCGCCGAGCGCGCCCTGACCACCCTGGTCGACGCGCTGGTCGCCGACCGCGACGAAGCCCGCGCGAGCCGCGACTTCGCCACCGCCGACCGCATCCGCGACGAGCTCGCGGCCGCCGGCATCACACTCGAGGACGGCCCGGACGGATCGCACTGGAGCCTGACATGAGCCGCCCCGCGGCTCGAGGAGCGAGATCATGAAGACACCCGGCAACCGGCCCCGTCCCGGCGCCGTCCGCAAGGCCCGCAAGGGGCCGCAGGTCGGCTCCGGCGGGCAGGGGCGGCAGGCCCTCGAGGGCAAGGGCCCCACCCCGAAGGCGGAGGACCGTCCGTACCACCCCGCCGGCAAGCGCAAGGCCGCCAAGGAGCGGTACGAGGCGACCGTCGGCGGACGCAAGCAGTCCGCGCAGGGGCAGGGCGCGCCGCGCGGCCAGCGGCCGGCGAAGAAGAGCGACGACGCCGAGATGGTCACCGGCCGCAACTCGGTGCTCGAGGCGCTGCGGGCACGGGTGCCCGGCACCGCCCTCTACCTCGCCGCGCGATTGGAGATGGATGACCGGGTGAAGGAGATCCTGCACCTGGCGAACGGGCGGGGCATCCCGATCCTGGAGGTCATGCGGCCCGAGCTCGACCGGCTGACCGGACCCGACTCGGTGCACCAGGGCGTCGCGCTGAAGGTGC
>DATMVL010000313.1:0-5807 GCA_035563175.1 Rhodoglobus sp.
CGCGACCCCGACACGCCGCCGTTCCTCAATCGCTCGGTGCTCGCGACCAGCTGATGCCGGTTGTCACGGTCGGCGCGCCCGCGCATCCGCGCATCCCCGAGCTGCTGACGGCGGTGGCCGACGCGATCGCCGACGCGCTCAGCCTCGGAGCGGGTGACGTGCTGGCCGTTCACGTGCCCGCCGGGGCGATCGCGGCCAGCGGCGACGGCATCCTCGACGACGGCTGGTGGCCGGTCATGACGATCCACGGCGGCGACCGCGGCGCCTCGCCGAGCGCCGCCGCACGTGAGGCCGCGGATCGTGCGGTACGCGGGTGGGCGGAGGCCGCCGGGCGGCCGTTGCAGGGAGTATGGGTCACATGGTCACGCCCGGAATGACCGCTCCGCCGCCGCTGCTCGTCGTCGGCGAGCTGTGCGTCGACGTGATCGTGCAGCTGGAACGCGACGACGTCAGGTTCGGGCAGCACGAGCAGCTCGTCGCGTCGACGACGCTCACCATGGGCAGCTCGTCGGCGATCACCGCCTGCGGCGCGGCGCGGCTCGGCGTGCCGACCGCGCTGGTCGCGGTACGGGGCGACGACGTGTTCGGGCGGTTCCTCGCCGACGAGCTGCAGCGGCACGGCGTCGACGGGGCGGTCGGGCGCGTAGACCCATCCCTCCCCACCGGGTCGTCCACCCACCTCGCCAGACCGGATGGCGATCGCGCGATCCTCACCGCGATGGGCTCCATCGGCGCGGTGAGCGGGTCCGACGTACCCGACTCGCTGCTGCGCGCCCACGCGCACCTGCACGTCGGCAGCTACTTCCTGCAGGAGTCTCTGTGGCGTGATGCACCCGACCTCTTCGCCCACGCCCGGGCGCTCGGGCTCGGCACCTCGCTGGATGGCAACTTCGACCCCGCCCTCGGGTGGGATCGCGGCATCCGTGACGTCCTTCCGCACGTCCAGGTGCTCTTCGGCAACGAGCAGGAGCTGCTCGGCATCTCGGGTGCCGATGGCCTGACCGCTGCCGTGTCGACGCTGCTGGATCTGCTGCCCCCGGACGGCGTCGTCGTGCTCAAGCTCGGCCGCGACGGCGCCGAGGTGCACACCCGCGCGGAGGTGGCACGAGCCGCTGCACCGAACCTGCGAGCGCCGGTGGTCGACACCGTCGGGGCCGGTGACAGCCTGGCGGCCGGCTTCCTCGCGTCCCGCCTGCGAGGGGAGGCGCTGGAGCGGAATCTCGCGATCGGCGTCGCCTGCGGCACAGCGTCGGTGCGCGGCGCCGGCGGCACCGGCGCTCAGGCCACCTGGGACGAGGCGGTCGAGCTGGCTCAGATCTCGTAGTCGACCGCGGCGCGCGCCGAGACGCGAGCGCGCACCTTCGCCGCCGCAGCCTGGTGGGCGGGATGCACCTGGTACGCGTCCAGGTCGGCGAGAGTCGGATACTCGGCTTCGAGCACCACGTCGTACTGGTGCTCGGCGGCCACCTCGTTGCGGCGCACCGTGAGCGAGCGGAGCCCGGGCACGACGCCCACCAGCCCCTCGAGCTCGGCCCGGATCACCTCGGCGTCCGCCGATCGCTGCGCCTCGTCGTCGGCGGCCAGCCGCCACATCACGATGTGCCTGATCACGCGCCGGCCTCCTGCAGTGCCGCCTCGAGTCGAGCCGGGTCGACGCGCCAGATGGTGTGCACCCGGTCGTCCACGAGCACGACCGGTATCTCGTCCCAGTACCGCGCGTTCAGCGCCTCGTCGTCGAGGATCGAGCGCTCCTCGAACGAGACCGCGGGATGCCCGGCCAGCACCTCGGCGACGACCGCCCGGGCATCGTCGCACAGGTGGCATCCCGGCTTCGACAGCAGGGTGATGCGCGCCACGTGCCTAGACTAATCGCGATGTCCGCGACCCCGGCGCCGAGCGCGAGCGACCGCCCCATCATCGCGTTCTTCGACGTCGACAACACGCTCATCCGCGGTGCCAGCGTCTACTACGTCGGCCGCGAGGCGTTCAAGCGCGGCATCATCTCGCTGCGCGACATCGCCGTGTTCGGCTGGCACCAGTTCCGGTTCCTCGCCGTCGGCGAGAACCGCGCGCACCTGGCGTCGGCGAAGGAGCGCGCGCTCGGCCTGGTCAGCGGCCACAGCGAGGCCGGCCTGGTGGCCCTCGCCGAGGAGATCTGGGAGAAGCGGCTGCAGCCGCGGCTGTGGCCGGAGACCGTCGACCTCACCCGAGCCCATCTCGAGAAGGGCCACGAGGTGTGGCTCATCACCGCGACGCCGCAGGTGGTGGCGCAGGTCATCGCCGACCGGCTCGGCCTGACCGGCGCGCTCGGCACGCGCGTGCAGGCGCTCGACGGCATCTTCACCGGCGCGCTCGACGGGCACGTGCTGCACGGGGACGAGAAGGCCGCGGTCGCCAAGGACCACGCGCGCGAGCGCAACGCGGCGCTCGAGGACTGCTGGGCCTATTCGGACTCGAGCAACGACATCCCGCTGCTCACCCTCGTCGGCAACCGCGTCGTCGTGAACCCGGATGCCGACCTGCGGGCGCACGCCGACGGCCGCGGCTGGACGGTGCTGCCGCTGAAACGGGCCAGCATCCGCGAGGCGCGGCGGAAGGTGAAGCGCGAGGCGCGCGCGGTCAGACGGACCGCGCGCTGAGACCCGCTACGCCGCGTCTTCTACTTCTTGTTGCGGCGCTGGTGACGCGTCTTGCGCAGCAGCTTGCGGTGCTTCTTCTTCGCCATCCGCTTACGGCGCTTCTTGATGACAGAACCCATGGTTCACCTTCTCGGTTTGCTGAATCGGACCCACCGGTCCCCTTCACAGAACCGCGGACGAACCCCAGAAGTCTAGCGGACTAGCCCACGTCGGCGATCGGGGTGCGGATCGCCTCGGCGACCGCGGACTCCGGGATGCGGAACGACCGCCCGAATCGCACGGCCGGCAGGTCGCCGGCGTGCACGAGCCGGTACACGGTCATGTTCGAGACGCGCATCATCTCGGCCACCTCGGCGACGGTGAGGAATCGCACGTCGGAGAGTTCGCCCGCCATGGTGCCCCTTCCGCATGCGGCCGCTGTGACTGGAGTGTCAATCGATCACAGTAGGGGCACGAGTGAGCCGCTGTCCAGGGGTCGGGCACCCCGCATCAGGGGCGCTTGAACAGCCGCTCACGCACCGCCGGCGGCAACCTGCGCTGAACCTCCTGCGACGCATCCTGGATGACCGAACGCACCTGATAGCGCCCGTCGGCGATGCGACGACCCAGGTCGGACGCGACATCGGTGCCCGCCCACGCCGCGAAGACGGTCGCGCTCGCGTCGTCGGCCACAGCTTGCGTCTCGGTCGGTCCGGGTACCAGGAAGGGTGCCAGCCAGTCCTCGACCGCGACCAACGGCGACGTCTCCACCCGGTAGAAGCGGTGCTGACCGTTCTCACGCACCACGACGAGGCCGTTCTCGCGCAGCACCCGCAGGTGCTTCGACACCGTCGGCTGTGTCAGCCCCAGCTGCTCCACCAGTTCGCCGACGCTCTGCTCCCCGCCGTCGCGCAGCGCCACGAGCAGCTCGCGGCGGGTCGGGTCGGAGACGACGTCGAAGATGTCAGCCACGCTTCCAGGCTAGCCCGGCGCCTCACGGCGGTACCATCGTGTGTCCGAACGAGGAGGGGCATGCGCGCCAGGCCGGTTTCGCGCGAGTCGTTCGCCGCTCGCGTGCGCGACCGCATCGACGCGTTCATCGCGGCGACGCCGGCCCGGTTCGCGATCACCATCTTCGCCGGGCTCATCTTCGTCTTCACCCTGCTGTTCTCGCTGCCGATCGCGACCACGTCGGGGCAGCGCGCACCGCTCGTCGACGCGCTCTTCACCGCCGTCTCGGTGATCTGCGTCACCGGCCTGTCGACGGTCGACATGGCGACGTACTGGTCGCCGTTCGGGCACGTGCTCGTGTTCATCGGCGTCCAGATCGGCGGCGTCGGGGTGCTCACCCTCGCCTCGATCCTCGGCCTGGTGATCAGCCGCAGGCTCGGCCTGCGGCAGAAGCTCATCGCGGCCGGCGACGCGAACCCGCTCCGCATCAGGAAGGGCCCCATCGCCGAGAGCCAGGCGGTGCGCCTCGGCGAGACCGGTTCCCTGCTGCTCACCGTCGCGGTGAGCGCCCTCGTCATCGAGGCCGGGGTCGCGCTGCTGCTCTTCCCGCGCATGCTGATCGAGGGCGTGGACCCGTTCAGCGCGGCGTGGGAGTCGATCTACCTGTCGGCGATGGCCTTCACGAACACCGGGTTCCTGCCCACCCCAGAGGGCCTGACGCCGTACGCCGGCGACGTGTGGTTCCTCACCGCACTCATGATCGGGGTGGTCGCGGGGGCGATCGGGTTCCCCGTCATCTACGTGCTCACCCGCAACGTCATGCACCCGCGGCGCTGGTCGCTGCACGTCAAGCTCACCATCTTCACGTTCGCCGTGCTGTTCCTCGGCGGCTTCGTCGCCTACCTCGTGCTCGAGGCCGACAACACCATGGCCTCGATGGATCCAGGACAGCGCGTCCTGCAGAGCGCCTTCATCTCGGTGATGGCGAGGTCGGGCGGATTCGCGACCATCGACATGGCGCAGCTCGACGGGTCCTCGCTGCTGGTGACCGACATGCTGATGTTCATCGGCGGCGGGTCCGCCTCCACCGCGGGCGGGATCAAGGTGACGACGCTCGCCATCCTCTTCCTCGCCGCGTTCGCCGAGGCCCGTGGCCACGACGACATGGAGGCGTACGAGCGCCGCATCCCGCCGGACGTGCTGCGCCTCGGCGTCAGCGTGGTGCTGTGGGGCGCCACGACGGTGGCGGGAGCATCCATCATCCTGCTGCTCATCACCGACGAGCCGCTGGACTTCGTGCTGTTCGACGTGATCAGCGCCTTCGCCACCTGCGGCTTGACCACCGGCTTCACGCAGAACGCGTCGGATGGCGCTCAGTACGTGCTGGCCGCCACGATGTTCTTCGGACGACTCGGCACCGTGACCCTCGCGGCTGCGCTGGCGGCCAGCCAGCATCCGAGGATGTTCAGACGACCGGAAGAGAGGCCCATCGTTGGTTGATCGCATCGCACACGACGCCCCCGTGCTCGTGATCGGACTCGGCCGCTTCGGCGCCGCGGTCGCCGGTCAGCTGCAGCGCCTCGACCGGGAGGTGCTCGCGGTCGACCCCGACGCCGGCCTCGTGCAGAAGTGGTCGGAGCGCGTCACCCACGCGGTGCAGGCCGACGCCCGCTCCATCGAGGCGCTGCGCCAGATCGGCGCGCAGGACTTCTCGATCGCGGTGGTCGCGGTGGGCTCGTACATCGAGGCCAGCGTGCTGATCACCGCGAACCTGGTCGACCTCAAGATCCCGCAGATCTGGGCGAAGGCGAACAGCCAGTCGCACGGCAAGATCCTGTCGCGCATCGGCGCGAACCACGTCATCTACCCCGAGGCGGAGGCTGGCGAGCGCGTCGCGCATCTCGTCTCGGGCCGGATGATCGACTACATCGAGTTCGACGACGACTTCGCGATCGTGAAGATGTACCCGCCCAAGCCGATCCGCGGCATCTCGCTCGCCGAGGCCCACGTGCGGCAGAAGTACGGCATCACGGTGGTCGGCGTGAAGAGCCCGGGCAAGGAGTTCACCTACGCCACCGCCGACACGGTGGTGTCGAACCACGACCTCATCATCGCCTCGGGCAACACGCACGACCTCGACAAGTTCTCCGCCCTCCAGTCGTAGCGCCGACACCCGCGGGTCGAGTGGCCCGCCGGAGGCGGCGCTCACCCCGCGGCGGCGGCCATCTCCCGGGCCCG